>CALAEU010000139.1 GCA_937891215.1 uncultured Clostridia bacterium | reverse complement strand
GATTAAATAAAATAAGTTCTATCATTTTTAGTTTACAAAAAACTTTAAATGATAGAACTTATCTTTTTGTTATTTATTATAATCGCCGACCGCGGGTCCCGAAACTATTCACTATTCATTATTCACTATTCACTTGAGCGTAGCGAATATAATTCCGAATTATTACTTTCCATTTACCTTATCAACAAATCTTAAGAACTGCTCCTTGCCCACTTCATTTCTCTCAAACACACCGCATTGTTCGAGAATCTGAATAAATGTTGTGCCAATAGCATCTCTTACAATTTCGTCACAGTTTTCTTTTGTTACATTGTGTGACAAAATATATTTTTCTGCCCACGAAGCGTGTTTTGCAATATTCTCGTTATCGCTTATATTCTCGCCATTAAGAATTGCTGTTTTTAACTCCTGCATTTCTGTTTTAAGACGGGCAGGAAGCACCGCAAGACCCATAACTTCAATAAGCCCAATATTCTCTTTTTTAATGTTATGGAATTCAGGGTGTGGATGATAAAATCCGTCAGGACATTCTTCTGTTGTAATATTGTTTCTTAAAACTAAATCTATTTCATATTTGCCATTTCTGAAACGGGTAATTGGTGTAATTGTGTTGTGTGGTACACCGTCTTCTGTTTTTGCAATAATAAATGCTTCACTGTCGCTGTAATTTCTCCAACATTCAAGAATTTTACCCGCAAGTGTACAAATTCTGTCTGTACTATCACCAATAAGTCTTATAACTGACATAGGCCATTTTACAATACCAGCTTTTATATCATCAAAGCCTGTGAATTTAAGTTCTGTTTCAATTTCTGCACGAGCCATTGCAAATGTATAGTTACCACCCTGAAAATGTTCGTGTGTTAAAATTGAACCACCGGAAATTGGTAAATCTGAGTTTGAACCTATAAAATAATGTTTGAATTGTTCTACAAAAGAGAAAAGTCTTCTGAAACCTTTTTCGCTTATTCTCATCGGCACATGGTTGCCATCAAACACAATACAATGCTCGTTGTAATAAACATAAGGTGAATACTGTAAATAGTAACTGTCACCATCTAATGTAACAGGAATAACTCTGTGGTTTTGTCTTGCAGGGTGATTAACTCTACCGCTATAACCCTCATTTTCTTTACAAAGGAGGCATTTCGGGTATGATGATGCTTCTAACTTTGCTGCGGCGGCAATTGCTTTAGGGTCTTTTTCAGGTTTTGAAAGATTTATTGTAATATCAATATCGCCATAAGGTGTTTTAGTAACCCATTTCATATCGTTTTTAACACGATATTCTCTTATGTAGTCGCTCTTCCTTGAAATATGGTAATAATATTCTGTTGCCTTTTCTGGAGAAACAGAATATTTCTCTTTAAAAGTTCTGATTATTTCAGATGGTCTTGGAAGAATAGCACCCATAATTTTTGTGTCAAATAAATCTCTGTAAACAACAGAATTTTCACAAAGACCTTTTTCACACGCATAATCTAAAATACTTTTTAAAATATCTTCTAATTCCATCTCTTTAGCAGATGCATCTTCATCAATAGAAGAAAGGTTTAAAACTTCTAAAATTCTGTTAGTTGCCCATACAGAATCTTCTTTTAAAATTAACCCTTCTTTTATAGCATAAAGAACTAAAGATTTCACTGATTCACTTATTGTCATACCACAAAACCCCATTGTAAATTTTATGATAAGATTATACTAATTTTTTTCAATTCTTTCAACACATTTTTTGTAAATAATATTGAAAATAATACAATAAACAGGTAAAATGTTATAGTAATTTTAAATTTCAGGAGTTATACTATGGATTTTAATGCAGAAAAAGTTAAAAATGATATTGTTGAATGGATAAAAAACTGGTTTAATGAAAACGGTAAAGGTTGCAAGGGAGTTTTAGGAATATCCGGTGGTAAAGACAGTTCTGTTGTTGCTGCCCTTTTAGTTGAAGCGTTGGGCAAAGAAAATGTTGTTGGTGTACTTATGCCTAACGGCGAACAATTTGATATTGATGTTTCTAAAGACCTTGTTGAATTTTTAGGCATAAAATCTGTAACAATAAATATTAAAGATGCTTTTAATGGTTTTATGAATGAGTTTAAGAATAACGATGTTGAACTTTCAACTCAGGCTATAACAAATCTTCCGCCAAGACTTCGTATGGCGTGTGTTTATGCGGTAAGTCAGAGTGTAAACGGACGAGTTGCAAATACCTGCAACCTTTCTGAAGACTGGGTTGGTTACTCTACACGCTACGGTGACAGTGTCGGTGACTTTTCACCACTTTCAAAACTCACAGTACAAGAAGTTAAAGCGGTAGGTAAAGCATTAGGCCTCCCCGATAAATTCACAGAAAAAACACCAATTGACGGACTTCAGGGTAAAACAGACGAAGACAATTTAGGTTTTACTTATGCAGTTTTGGACAAATATATAAGAACCGGTGTTTGTGAAGATGAAAAAACAAAAGAGAGAATAGATTACCTCCACAGAATAAACCAATTCAAATTAGAACTTATGCCCGTATTTAACTACGAGCCTGAAAGGATTTAATTATGTCACAACTTAAAAATTTACAACCTGAAAGAGTTTTTTATTATTTCCATAAAATAACAAAAATCCCTCACGGTTCAGGTGATATGGATAAAATCGCTTCGTTCTGCGTTAATTTCGCTGAAAGCCACAACCTCAAGTATTATCGTGATGACGCAGATAATGTTGTAATTTATAAAAACGGAACGAAGCATTTAAAGAATGCAGAACCGATTATTCTTCAAGGTCATATTGATATGGTTTGCCAAAAAACTGAAGACTGCACAATTGACTTTACAAAAGATTCACTGGAAGTTTTTGTTGATGGTGATTTTGTAAAAGCTAAAAACACTACACTCGGTGCAGATAACGGCATAGCAGTAGCGTGTATTTTAGCAATTTTAGAAAGTGACAACTACACTCACCCACCTATTGAAGCACTTTTTACAACTGATGAAGAAATCGGTATGATAGGTGCAACAAAACTTGACACATCAGTATTAACCGGTAAAAAAATGATTAACATTGACTCTGAAGAAGACGACACAATGACAGTTTCATGTGCAGGTGGTAGTGATTTCAAAGTATTCTTTAACTTCCAAAGAGAAACTGTAACAGGAACAGAAATTGAATTAACTCTTAAAGGACTTCAGGGCGGTCACTCGGGTATTGAAATAGACAAAGGCAGAGTAAACTCAAATATTTTAGCAGGTCGTGTTTTAAACCACTTAAAATCAACTGGATTTGATTTATTGAGCATTGATGGTGGCAACAAAACAAACGCAATTACAAATCTCACAAAAATAAGACTTTGTATAAACAACAAAGACGAATTTATAAAAAAAGCAACCGAATATCTTGAAGTTATAAAAAAATAACAAAAAACAACTTTTTGGCCTATTACCAATGAATATTTACAACATCGGGGTAGAGATTGATCTGCACATCACCATTTTCCTCTGTCGTAATTGCCACCAGATCCACCTGCACTTCACAATCGATATTATATCGGCCGATGTAACCGTTTACGGCGCGTAACATATTGCGGTTTTTGGTCGCGTCAAAAGCCTCCTCGGGGGTTATCCACGACCCTGCACCGCGGGTCTTGACCTCAATAAAATGGAGCATCTCCCCCTTACGGGCAATGATATCCACCTCCAAATGGCCATGACGCCAATTCCGGTCAATGATTTCATAGCCGTTCTCGCGCAGAAAATCGGTTGCAATTTCCTCTCCATAATTGCCAATGGATGTGGTGTTCTGAGATGGAAGTATGGTTTTCGTGTCGGTCATTAAGGTTGCTGTTATTTATCGTATTGTAAAAATACAGAAAAACGGCGGGGGAAACAAACGAAGCAAAACAATAAATATAAAAACAGGCCTCAAAATACATTAGAAGATGCATTTTGCAGAGAGAGAGAATAAAAAGCGCAGATTTGTGGGTAAATTAAGAAAAAGTTGTTATCTTTGTCCCGAATCGCATGCCGAATCGAAACATATGTTAACTTAAAAATAAAGTAGAACTTAAATTTTAATTTTATGTCAGAAATTTCATCAAAAGTTGTTGAGATTATCAAGAACAGACTTTACGTGTCAGATGCAGCTAGCATCACTCCCGAGTCAAGTTTTGCAAATGATCTCGGTGCAGACTCATTAGATGTATTCCAGATTATCATGGGC
>CALAEU010000138.1 GCA_937891215.1 uncultured Clostridia bacterium | reverse complement strand
GAAGAAGCTTTAAACAGGGCAGATATAATAATGGAACAACAATACAGAATCAACGACGAAAAACAAGACTCATATATGGGTAAAACCTATGATGTAATTGTTGATGGTTATGATTCTTATACAGACAGTTATTTTGGAAGAACATATATGGATTCGCCTGAAATTGATAATAATATTGTATTTACTTCAGGTTATGAAATTGAAGTGGGTGAGATTATTCCTGTTGAAATTTTTGACAAGGATGAATATTCACTTATAGGAGAAGCAGTATGAAAATGAATGTGCCAAATAGATTGACAATAGTAAGAATTATTCTTACACCAATATTTCTTGCATTGTTTTTAGCACCTATTCCACACCACTATTTAATAGGTTTAGTAGTTTTTGCAGTTGGTGCAATAACAGATTTCCTTGATGGTAAAATTGCAAGAAAAAATAATATTGTTACAGTATTCGGGCAACTTGCTGACCCTGTTGCCGATAAAATTCTCACAACTGCGGCATTACTCGCTTTTATGCAGTTCGGTCTTTGTAACATCTGGATTATTATGATAGTATTATTGAGAGAGTTTACTATTACGTCATTCAGACTTGTGGCAACTGCACAAGGTGTTGTTATTCCTGCTAATTTCTATGGTAAATTAAAAACTGTTTCACAAATGGTTTTTTCAATTTTAATTATGATAATGGCAGAACTTTACGATATCGGTATTTTGCCTGAAAGTTTCCCATTGACAATTGTTTCAAATGCACTTTTATGGGTAACCGCAATTCTTTGCGTAATTTCAGGTGTAATCTATGTTAAGCAATCAATTAAAATTATAGATTTTTCTAAATAATAAACCGTGGAGGGTAAAATGCAACTTTATAATTCACTTTCACACAAAAAAGAAGATTTTAAAACAAACGAGCCAGGCAAGGTTAATATGTACACTTGCGGTCCTACTGTTTATCACTTTGCTCATATTGGTAATCTTCGTAGCTATATTATGGAAGATATTTTAGAAAAATATCTTCGTTATTCTGGTTATGATGTAAAACGCGTAATGAATATTACAGATGTTGGTCATCTTTCATCTGATGCAGATACTGGCGAAGACAAAATGGTCAAAGGTGCAAAAAGAGAAAATAAAACTGTTATGGATATAGCAAAGTTTTATACAGATGCATTCTTTAAAGACTGTGAAAAACTCAATATTAAAAAACCTGATGTTGTTGAACCTGCAACAAATTGTATTGAAGAATTCATTGCAATGGTACAAGGTCTTTTAGAAAAAGATTTTGCATATATTGCAGGTGGCAATGTTTATTTTGATACATCAAAATTAGATGAATATTATGTTTTCAACAAACACGACAGTGAAGAGCTTATGGTAGGTGTGCGTGACGGCGTTGAAGAAGATAATAACAAAAGAAATAAAAACGACTTTGTTTTATGGTTTACAAAATCAAAGTTTGAAGAACAGGCTTTGAAATGGGATTCACCATGGGGTGTTGGTTACCCTGGCTGGCATATAGAATGTTCTGCAATAAGCCTCAAGCATTTAGGTGAATATCTTGACATTCACTGTGGCGGTATTGATAATGCTTTCCCACACCATACAAACGAAATTGCACAAAGTGAAGCATATATCGGTCATAAATGGTGTAACTACTGGTTCCACGTTCTTCATCTTAATACAAACAGTGGTAAAATGAGTAAATCAACTGGTGAGTTTTTAACTGTTTCATTATTAGAAGAAAAAGGTTACAATCCTTTAGCATACAGATTTTTCTGCCTACAGTCACACTACAGAAAATCACTTGTGTTCAGTTATGAGAATCTTGATAATGCACAGGGTGCTTTTAATAAGTTACTTATAAAAATTGCTGCTTTAAAAGATGATGCAAATGAATCAGTTGATGAAAATACAGTAAAAGACTTAACAGAAAAATTCAAAGCGGCACTCGATAACGATATAAATACATCTTTAGGTGTTACTGTTCTTTATGATGTTTTAAAGGCTAAAACAAATGATAAAACAAAACTTTTCTTACTTAATGATTTTGACAGAGTTTTATCTTTAAGTCTTTTAGACGAAGCAAAAAAATTAAAGGAAAGCAAAAAAGAAGATGCTTCTCTTCCAGCAGTAGATGACGAATTCAGTAAATATGTAGAAGAACAATTAGCACTCAGAGCTGAAGCAAAGAAAAACAAAAACTGGGCAGAAGCAGACAGAATTCGTGACGAATTAACCGCTAAAGGTGTTAAGATTTTAGATACACCAGATGGAGCGAAGTGGTCACTTTGATTGCGAGCAATCAAAGTGAGGTAAGAGTGAATAGTGAAGAGGTAAGGAACTGCGTTGCTATTGTAATAGTTGCAAGTGTGCAAGTTACAAGTATTCAAGTACTCCAAAAAACTTTATAAATATAATGCCAAAATTATAATGCCGACCGCAGGTCCCGAAATTTTCAATTCTCAACTTTCAATTTTCAATTAAAACAATGGAGTTTATAATATGTTAAATAGCAAACAGCGTGCTCAGTTACGAGCAGAAGCAAATGGTTTAGACCCGATTTTTCAAATCGGTAAAGAGGGTGTTACAGAGTCTGTAATTGCTCAGATAGAAGATACTTTTAATACACGCGAACTTTTCAAAGTTAAAGTTCATCTTGAAACATCGCCTGAAACACCAAAAGAAATTGCTTCTAAAATCTCAGAAGCAACAAAATGTGATGTTGTTCAGGTTGTTGGTGGTACAATAGTACTTTTCAGAATTAACTTAATGTTAAGACAAAGAGCGGCTGAAAAGAAAAAGAGAGCAAAAGAAAAGGCAGAAAAAGAAGCGATTAAAAGAAGAACTGAACGGAAAAAGAAAAAGTATGGTGTTCAATAATGCATTATTCTGAATTTTATAAAAAGCTTGTTGAAAAAATAGAGATTCCTGAAAGTGCAAAAGAAGAGTTTACAAGCCTTGTAAAGAGACTAGATGAAGATTTGCAGTTCGGAAGAGAAGTAGATAAACTTGTTATGCGTTTTATGTTCCCTAAAGCACATGACATAAGACGTTTTTTAGAAAAACTTACAGTTCTTGCAAAGAAATATTCAGTGAATGAAAATACTTTGCATTTTGTATTTTTATTGTTGTCGGCAGAAACTCTTTATAAAAGGTATTTGAAACAGGGGATTTCTGAAGATATTTTTTATGATACAATCAAAGATTTAAAATATAAACTTATAGAATGTATAGATTGTAAAGGATTCAATGGTACATTCGTGCCACATTGGTTTGAGGGTTTTTACAGATTAGAGCGTTTTGCTTTAGGTCGTTTTCAGTATGAATTTACTGATACTGACCGTGAAATAGTAACACCTAGTGGCGAAAGAATTAAAAAAGGTACAAAAGTATTGTTTTTACATATCCCATCATCAGGAGTGCCACTTACAGATGATGTGAGGATGGAGTCTTATAAAAAAGCGTATGAATTTTTTAAAGATACTTCTTATGTAAAAAGTGGTAAAATAGTTTTTGTTTGCCACTCGTGGTTGCTTTATAAAAAGCACTATGAATTTTTACCACAGAATTCAAACATTTTAAAGTTTATGAATGACTTTTATATTTACGATGGATATATAAGTGAAACGAATGAGGATTTGTGGCGTATATTCGGTAAATATGAAACAGCACCTGTGAATGAATTGCCTGAAGATACATCTTTGAAGAAAGCGTATAAAAAATGGCTTTGTGATGGTAACGCAACTGGTGGCGGTGTTGGTGTAATAGTTTTTGATGGAGATAAAATTATAAACTGACAAAAAGCGACATAGTTTTACAAAATAAGTGTCGATTTTGCAAAAAATAATTACACCAAAAATTTCAAAATGTAACGAAAGTTGTGTCAATTTCTTAATTTTTTGTGTAGTTTTATGCATTTTATAATAAAACAAAGGTCTTTTATAGTGCAACTTGTGCATTGTAAAAGACCTTTTTATGTGTTACAATGTCAACTGTTCGTTGGAATTGTTACAACTTTGTAATAATTCGAAATAAATTTGAAATAAATATTGGTAAAGCAAATACTCAAAATTATGAAAGGCAAAATTATTCTATGATTAAAAGCAGAATTAAAAGCGCCATAGCAGTAGTACTTATTGCGGTTCTTGCAGTAGTTCCTATGTTCAGCGTAAACGCGGCTGCTAAAAATGTTGAATACAGCGCCTCCTCATCTTATATGAGCAGCAGCTACTACAAGGCACTTTGTGAAGTTGAACTCACGGGTGACCAGGTAACAGATATTTGTAATATAGCAAAAACACAGGTTGGTTATCACGAGAGTGGTAACAACTACACAGAATATGGCAGATGGTACGGCAGACAAAGTTACTGGTGCAACGTTTTCGTTTCATGGTGCGCTCATGTTGCAGGTGTACCAACATCTGTTTTTCCTAAATTAGCAGGTGTAGGCAGTGCCTATTCTTCAACACTTCCATCAGTTGGTGCTGATTGTTTTAAATTTGGCACAAAGCCAGTTGAACCAGGTGACCTCCTTTTCAGTTGCACTTGTTCAGGCAGTTTTGGTTGTATTGACCACGTTGGTCTTATTGTAGATGTAGATGACCAATATATTTATACAGTT
>CALAEU010000137.1 GCA_937891215.1 uncultured Clostridia bacterium | reverse complement strand
ATTGGTGCAGAGGTTGAAACACCAGAAGAAGGCGTAGTTATAATTGATGGTAAAAATGTAAATGCAGACATAAATATACCGGACAAAATGACCCGTAAATTAAGAGCGTCTTACTATCTTTTAGGTGCGCTTTTAGGTAAATTTGGTAATGCTAGTGTTTCTATGCCGGGTGGTTGTTATTTTGGTGAAAGACCAATTGACCAGCACATTAAAGGTTTTGAAGCATTAGGTGCAACAGTAACTACAGAGGGTGCAGTTGTTGTTGCAAATGCAGATGAACTTATGGGGTCTTCTGTTTATATGGATGTTGTTTCGGTAGGTGCTACAATAAATGTAATGCTTGCAGCGGTAAGAGCTAAAGGTCTCACAGTTATTGAAAATGCCGCAAGAGAGCCACATATAGTTGACCTTGCGAACTTTTTAAACTCAATGGGAGCTGATGTTCGCGGTGCAGGTACAGATGTTATTAAAATCCGTGGTACTCAGAATATGCACAGTTGCACTTATTCTATAATTCCTGACCAGATTGAAGCAGGTACTTATATGGTAGCGGCTGCAGCAGTTGGTGGCGATGTTATAATTCAGGATGTTATTCCAAAACACCTTGAGTCAATTACAAGTAAGTTAGAAGAATGTGGTATTACCGTTATTGAAGGTGACGATAGTATACGTGTTGTTTCAAATATTGAAAGACCAAATGCTTGCAGAGTTAAAACAAGACCACACCCTGGTTTCCCGACAGATATGCAACCACAAATGGCAGTTTTACTTACAACTTGTAAAGGGACAAGCCATGTTGTAGAAAGCGTGTGGGATAACCGCTTTAAATACACTCAACAGTTAAGGAGAATGGGTGCAAATATAATTGTTGATGGTAAAACTGCTATTATTACAGGTGTAGATAATCTTAATGGTGCACCAGTTGAAGCTGATGACTTGAGAGCAGGTGCCGCAATGGTTATTGCCGGTATGATGGCAAAAGGTACAACAACGGTTACAAATATAAACCTTATTGACCGCGGTTACGAAAAGATTGTAGAAAAACTTACCGCAGTCGGTGTAGATATTACCCGTGAAACATTTGACGAGGAGTAATTTAATATGATAAGATTTTGTCCGCTATTTTCATCAAGTAGCGGCAATTCTGTTTACATAGGCGAAAATAATGCAGGAATTTTGGTGGATGTGGGCAGAACTGCCAAACAAATAAGAGAAAAACTGGACTCAATTGGTATTGAAGAATCAGCAATAAAAGCAGTGTTTCTCACCCATGAACACGCAGACCACATAAAAGGTCTTTCGGTGTTTTTAAAGCGTAATAAAATACCTGTTTATGCTTCAGCAGGTACTATTTTAGAACTTAAGAAAAAAGATGTTTTAAACGATTGTCACATGGATTTTACTGTTAATGATGATGGTGTAGAAATAGGTGATATGTTTATAAAACCTTTTAAAACATCACACGACTGTGCAGATGGTAGAGGATACACTATTACAGGTAGTGACGGTAGTACAAAAGTTGCGATTGCAACAGATACAGGCATTGTAACACCTGAAATTATGAACTCAATCACAGGATGTAAACTGGTTTATATTGAGTCAAATCACGATTTGAATATGTTAAAAACAGGTCCGTATTATTATGAATTGAAAAAAAGAATTCTTTCTGATAAAGGGCATCTTTCAAATGATGCGTGTGCGAGTGTTTTAAAAACTCTTGTAAACAATGGTACAACACAGTTTATATTAGCACATTTAAGTCCTGAAAATAATACACCGCATTTAGCGTATGAAACTTCAACCAATGCACTTTTAAATATGGGGGCGCTCGTCAACAGAGATTACCAGTTGAAAGTTGCAGAAGCAGAAAATAACAGTAAGGTAGTTTTAGTTTAATGTTAAAAGTAAATTTTGTATGTCACGGCAATATTTGTCGTAGTCCTATTGCTGAGTTTGTATTTAAAGATATGTTAAAAAAGCAGGGAAGAGAAAATGAATTTTCTGTCTGCTCAATGGCTACAAGCAGTGAAGAGATTTTTATGGGTGTAGGTAACCCTGTTTACCCACCTGCAAAGAAGATTTTAAACGAACACGGGATTTCCTGTGACGGAAAAAGAGCCACTCAGGTGAAAAAGAGCGACTACGACAGATATGATTTATTCATTTGTATGGATAGCAATAATATAAGAAACATTTTAAGGATTTTCGGCGCTGACCCTGAAAATAAAGTGAAAAAGCTTATGTACTATACAGACAGAAAAACGGATGTAGCAGACCCGTGGTACACAGGTGATTTTACAGTTACATATAACGATATATGCGAAGGGTTAGAAGGATTTTTGAATAGTTTATAAAAACGAAAACAGTTGATTGATATTAACCAATCAACTGTTTTTTGTTTAGTTTTTCTTTTTAAAATATATTATGAGTGAAATTATAGTAGCACCAAAAACAAAAAATGTACTTAGAATAAAAATGTCTATATTATAAGTATCAAAGAATTCACTTACAAAATTATTCATAGTATTATTATGTTCTGTGATTGAAAGTGTGTCATTATCAAAGGTTATATATCTGCCAGAAGAACGCAAAAAATCCAGATAAAATGCTTTTTCTTCATCATATATATTTTCAATAATATAGTTATTTAATTCCTCTTTTGTTTTAAAGTTATAATCAAAACTTTCATCTTCAATAAAATCTATAAACTGATAAGCACCATTTTTTTCGTGAGTTGAAACAAAATAAATTGTAGTGCCACTTACACTTAAACTATCATAATCAACAGAATCAAGTCTGTACAACGGTTTTTCATTTATAATAGCATTATAGATTTTGTAATAATCTTTCTCGGCTTCTTCAAGTGTTTCGTACTGGTAATTGACTGCATCTTTAAAACTGAAAACAGTTTCACTTTGTGTATTTAAATAGGCAACAACCGCAGAGCCAAGAGCAAATGCTAAAACAATAACTATATCTATAATTACAGTTCGCTTTATGAACTTCTTACGGCGGACAATATTTTCTTTGCTTTTTACAATTTCAATATTCTCTTTCTTTAACTGGTTTTTGTATGTTGTGTATGAAATAGCAGTAGCAACTAATATGGATAAAGGCAAGAACCAGAATGCCATATAATCGAAACCTGTTATAATAAACGCTAAACCGATAAGTGAAATAATCGGGAAGAAGATTATAAGGCAGATATATTTTATGGATATTTGTTTAACCTCTTTTAAAGTTTCTTCGTCTATAAACTCCTGTGAATATAAATTTGATTTAAGGTTATTAGTTGCAATAACTATAATTATTGTAGCTGCTGCAATTAATGCAATTGTTAAAATAATAGGAATGAAAATAAAATCATAACCGAAAATCATACTCACAAAATAGGGGAGAATAGCACCAACGACTGAGAGAGTAATAGCAATTATTGATTTGTTTTTATATTGAGTTAATGCTTTTTCTACTAAATATTTTACTCTTTTACCCGTGTTTTCTTTCTGCTCTTTTTGTACTTCTTGTTCACTAGTTACTTTTTGAATTCTTTCACCTTTTAAAATTTCATCTACAGTAACAGAATAAAGCTCTGCAATTGCGGGTAACATCATAATTTCAGGGCAACCATCATCACATTCCCATTTGCTTACTGTTTTATTAGATACATTTAACTTATCGGCAACTTCTTGCTGAGTGTAGCCATTGGCTTTTCTTAATGCGGCAAGAAAAGAGCCCATTGTCTTTTTCTCCATATATATTCTTTCTCCTTTTTAGGAATTGCAGATTTCAGCGCTTATCTGTAATTCAATTCTCCTATAAATAGACACAAAATGCAACTCATTTAAAGTGGAATTTGTCCACTAATCGTGGAACTATATCACTATGACGATAATTTTAATAAAAATTCGACAATGTGTCAATAGAATTTGATTTGTTTTTATTGACAGTTAAATTCGCTTTATATATAATAAATTTATCAGGTTAATAGATTATTATTTCAGATAAAATCATCTGAATGATAATATAATTTTTATTTTGGGGTGTTGAAAATGTACAAAATCAGTAATTTTACAAACAATGATGATGTTACAATTATCGCAGAAAAAGGACCTTTTCAGGTTATTCAATACAAGAGAGATTTGAGTGTTTCTCCATCAACTGCAATGACTGCTTATTTCTGTGATGAAATGAACATCAGAAAAAGACAGGTTATTTGTGACCTTTCAAAATCAAATGGTATTACTTGTCAGGCTGGTGCAATGCAGTGGACTGTTGGTAATGTTAACGCAACAACAGGCGTTAAAGGTGCAGGGGATTTTCTTGGTAAACTTGTTAAAGGTAAAGTAACAGGCGAAAGTGCTATTAAACCTGAATATGTTGGTGATGGTACTTTAGTTTTAGAACCTACATACAGACACATTGTTTTACTTGATACAACTGAATGGAATGGAAAAGTTGTTCTTGATGATGGCTTGTTTTTAGCGTGTGATGCTTCAATAAAACAAAAATTAGTTGCTCGTTCTAATGTTTCATCTGCAGTTCTCGGCGGTGAGGGTTTATTTAACTTAGCACTTCAGGGTAATGGTATTGCAGTTCTCGAATGTCGTTGCCCACAAGAAGAACTTATTGAAATAACATTAGAAAATGATGTGCTTAGAGTAGATGGCAGTTTTGCAATTGCGTGGAGTGATTCATTAGATTTTACAGTTGAACGCTCTGGTAAAACTCTTATAGGTTCTGCGGCTTCAGGTGAAGGATTTGTTAATGTTTACCGCGGCACAGGTAAGGTGCTTCTTGCTCCTGTTGACAGTACAATCGGCGGTTTCCCTGTGTCAAGCACAGCACCGTCAGCTCCGGCTTCTGCAGGTTCAAAAACTGCAGGTGCTTTAGGTTCACTTTTAGGTGGCATAGCAGACGCACTTGATTGATAAATAATAAATATTTTCACCCACAAAGTTTTTGCTTTGTGGGTGAAGTTTTTAAAGTCTCTCTTCATCTTTCTTTCGTTGCTTATTTGAATTAATAAAGAATGGAATACCAAAACCGAGACCGCCACCGAGAATGAGACCGCCTGAAAGGAACAACCACCACAAAGGGTTTTTCTTTTCTTTTTCTTCTTGCTTTTCGGCTTTTATAACCTTTTTTTCGATTTTAGTTTCAACATCTTTTTTCAGTTCAAACTTTTCACCGAAAGAATCTTCGTAAGTAATAATAATTGTGCCTGTAGTTTTGCCGATTAATTCAGAGTCAACTCTTAAATTGGCACTTGCAGTTGCACTTTCCTGTGGGGCAATTTCACCCACAAAGCTACAGCCACCTGAGTCAAGACCGTCAATTTTAAAATCTACCTTGCAGTTATAAAGTGGAGCTTTACCTGTATTCATAAGATTTATATTTACTGTTACAGTATCTTCCTGAACTACTTTAACTGGTAGCTTTGCACCGTCGAACTCTAAAAGTGCCGGTTGCCTTACTTCAATTCTTAAAGTATCATCTGCATTGTAGCCTGAGCCATTCTGGTCTTCGTACTCACAACTGAAGCTCAATTTATGCTCACCAATAGTAGCGGTGTGCACTGCTTTTAATTCGACTGACCAGGTGTAATATTTATTTGCTCCAATTGAGTCAACATACTTTGTACCCATTCCTGTTGGTCTTATTTCGTCAGAATCTTCTGAAACAGAAAGTTTAATGTTACTTACTTGCTTTTTAGAATGCATATTCTTTAAAGTTATAGTAAGTATTTTTGTTTCTTCTGGACTTATAAAACCATCCTCAATTTCATAGCTTACTACCATAAGACGAGGTTGAGAGTTATCTTCCGGGATTTCTTCTACCTCTTCTTTTTCAACTTCTGAGGCAGCCTTTTTAGTGGTTGGCTCAGTTTTCAAGGTAGGTTCAGTTTTCTGGGTAGTCGGTTCTGTTGAACTTTCGGTAGTTGCAGGAACTGTGTTTTCTGTAGTTGCTGTAGTAGTGATTTCTACCGCTTCAGTTATTAATAATGTGTCATCTGCAGCAAAGCAGGGGAGCACGAGAAGTGAAAGGCACACTAAAAATATTAAAATTCGTTTCATATTTACAACTCCCTTATGTTTTCTACTATGCTGTTTTTTGTAATTGATTTAATTTTGAGTTTCAGGTTTATATATGAAGATATTGATAAAATAACAAACATAATTATTATAGGCAATATATTAATCTTGAATGGTTCACCCCCAAGAAGATTACCCATAACAGAGCTTGTAGAAAAATAAATTACACTACCCACTCCAAAGCCTAAAAGCAAAATGTAAAGTATTTGTGTAACGAAAGACAAAACGAGTTCTTTTTCAGAAGCACCAACAGCACGAAGTGTGCCTAAAGTTCTTTTACCTTCACGAATTTGTGCACTTATAGAGTTATTTATAAGTGAAATTGAAACACAAAGGAAAACAAGAACAAATGAAGCAATAGAAGTAATCCAATTTATGTTTTCTTGTTTTGCAGCTTCGTGAACAGCAAAAACAGAAGTTATATCTTTACCGGGAAATATACTCGAAAGTTCTGTTTGCATAATTTCGTCAATTTCTAAAGTGCATTCTTCCTCTAATACAATGCTGAAATCTTCATAATTGAATTTTGTATTGAATGTGTCAAAGCCTTGAAGTGTTGTATATATTCCAAAATAACCGTGAGAGCTTTTTTTACCGACAATAGCACCAATTTTAACATCTTTATCTTCTCTTGTTATATTACCATTGCCATCATCACAAAGAAGTGAAAGCTTTAATGTGTCGCCAACTTTGAATGGATTTTCTGCCGTAGCTTTTAAATTATTTTTAACATTTTCATCTTTTGAATAATAGGTTTCTGCTCCTGGTGATAAATTATAAATCCCACTGGAGTAACCACCATCTGGATATGGTGAGAATATAAATCCGATTTTCTCTGGTGCATAAATAATAACTTCTTCACCTGAATTTAATTTATCAATATTTATTTCACCATCAATTAAATTATCTTCTGTTATTTCGTTAGCAACAAAAAGTTCGGGACTCTGACCTATAATTTGGGCGTTAAAAAGTTCTTCATTTTCCTTGAATTTTGCAATTTCCTTAGTATAGGTGTAGTCAGGGCTCGGTCCAGCTTGGAAAAAATCTTTAACAGTTTCTTCTGTTAATTCAGGATATTCATAATCCGGAATCTCACCACTTGTTGCTACTAAATTATCGTAGTAAACTTCGGCGGAGTTTATATAGCGTGAACTTAGTAATGCCTGATTTGTGTATTCATTTACCTGTAAATATTCAGGAACTTCATCCTCAAACACGATGTTTAAATTAGCTTCTTTTCTACCCCATACATCTGATACCTGTGGTATTTCAAGAACCTCGTATTTTCTATTTTCATTTAATGGCGATTCTTCGCTTTGGGCAGTCAAATCATTAATAAAACCATTACTTGAACCAAAACCACCAAAATAATGAATCGTATAATCAGCATCGTAATATTCGTATGAATTGTCAATCATAACATTAAGGTAAGCGAGAGCCCAGCTTGAAATTACAATAGAACAAGCAATTACTGAAGCTATTGCACCACTTTTACCTTGAGAAAAAATTAGTTTTCTTTTAGCAAGGTGCTTTGAAACAATGAAAGATGCTTGAGATTTTACTTTCTTGTTTTTCATCTTTCGCATCATTTCAATATTTCTTATAGCCTGCATTGGCGAAAGTCTTGAAACGCTGAAAAGTGGAATAATTGCTGAAAGCATAACACAAGCAACACCTAACAAGGCACCCAATATAAGAACTGTAAAATTCGGTTTAAATATAAAATTCTCGCCCATTATTTTTGCAAAAAGCTTAACTGTACCAAAAGAAACAGCAACACTTAAAGGGGTTGTAAAAAGGCAAATTAAAAATGCTTCACGACCAAAAATCGAAATTAATTGTCTTCTTGTAGCACCAACAGCCTTTAGCATACCAATCTGCTTTTTTCGTTCCTTTAAATTAGAATTAAATGCATTTACAATTCCAAAGCAAGACATAAACGCAAGTAAAGCTGAAATGAAAATTACTGTAGCAAGGTTATAAGTGAGCTTTGTGTAGCTACTAGTCATATTGTTTGCATAAATATAGTTGTTTAATTGGTCAACATGAGAAACATTTGACATAATATAACTTTCATCAATCCACGATTCATTGAAGAAAGCAACTAACGCTTCTTTACCGCCGATTTCTACCTGTGAATTTTTCAGCACTAATGCAGCGGGAAGCTTTCCAGCTCGTTCTACCAAACCACTGTTTAAAAGCTCAAAATTTGATTTTTTATCATGAAGAATACCAACAAGTTTATAGGTAACTTCACGTTCTTCTTCTAAAAACTCATCACTATTACAAACTAAGGCTTTTAAAGTAATTTCTTCACCGATTTTTGTATCAAGTCGCATTCTTTGAAGTGCACTTTTTTCTATAGCAATTTCGTTTTCTTTCTCTGGCATTCTGCCGTCTAAAACAACAGGGTAATAAAGCTCGGTTGCTCTTTTATCAAGCCAGCCAATCATTGTACCGTCAGAAAAATCTTCTTTTTCGTTCCATGCATAATAAAGAATATGAGCATACCCAATTTCACCAATAATAGAGCCATCTTCTATTGCTTTATTTAATTCATAGTTCTGTGCATTGGTAACAATAGTATCTTGTTTACCTTGTTTTCTGTATTGCATTTCTTTTTGTGAAGATTGTAAGCAAGAAGCAAAAAACGGAACACCAGACGAAAATATCATTGCTAAAACTATGCCTATAATCATAAGAGCGTAACTCTTTTTACGGTTTTTCAAGGTGCTGAAAGCCAGGGAATTATATGTTAACCTTTTCTTTTTCATAGTTTCACCATCTTTCTGCGAGAGATTAAGTATAAATTTTGCGAAGCTCATTACGCATTCCGAACTCCGAATTCCGCATTCTTTTATAACTCCCTTATGTTTTCAACTATGCTGTGTTTCATTTCTTTTCTTACCTTTGAAAAAATATTGAAACAGCAAATGCTGAACAGCAGCACAAGTGCTATAGCTGTTTCGTGGAATGTTAAAACGAAATCGTTAGGGGAATCGCCTGCTATGGTGAATATAATATAATAAATTACGTAAAGCAGGAGAGAAAGTGTAATTCCGGAGAGCGTACCTATTCCGAATACAGTAAAGAATTGTCTGAGATAAGATAATGAAACTTCTTTTACAGATGCACCTACAGCTCTTAATGTACCTATGGATTTTTTGTTTTGCTTTATGCGGGCGGTTATAGAGTTGTTTATCATACTGCCTGAAGCGGCAAAGAAGAGCATCGTTACAGAAAGCATTACAAGGTACATACTGTAAAATTCTGTGTTTTGCTCCTGCTGTATTTGGTAATGAGAAAACAATTCACCGTCTGAGGTAGCATTGATTTTATCTAACATAGAAGTAATGCTGGTATCTATTTCTTGCGTTACCTCGCAGTTTGAGGTTATTGTAAATGTATTGTACGGTAAATCGGGTGAGGTGAGGTTGTTAATTCCTTCAAGAGATGTAATTGCTGTAATATTGTCAGAGTTGTTTCTGAAAGAAATATCATTTATAGTGCGTGAATAAGGAAGCTCGTAAATGATTGCACCTATAGTTGTCTGTGCAGAATTTTTTGAGTATATTTTGTTTTCAACATCGTCTTCGGATTTTGTAAAAATCCAGCCTAAGTCAAGCTTTTGGCCTACCTTGAAATCATTTTTTGCAAATAAAATTTCATTATCACTTATTTGTGCTTCGTCTCGTATGGCAGGTACCGATTCTGCATAGACGAAGTTAAGAGGCTCCTCAAAAGGGGCTTCATAAGGCAATGCCTCGCTTGTTAAAGCCATTGCTTCACTTACAAAAAGTATTACTTCTTCACCGGAATCAAGCTTTTCTTTGTCGATTTTACCGTCTATTACATATTTATCGAAAAGTTGAATTTCTGAGTCGTCTATACTCGCAAGAAGTATAGGTGAAAGTTCCTTTTCGGTATTCAGAATTTTTTGTGCTTCATCGGGCTCTACTATGTTTTTCTTTTCTAACAAATCGCGATAATTATCCTTTGTTATTACAGCATTTTCATAGCTTGTAGAAAAGAATCCTGTGCTGTACATATTTAACCTCATAAAATCAGTCAGCTCATCAGTCATTATAAATGCGCGTGTGCTCTTTTGTGATTTTACTGATTTGACAAACGGGTTATTAAGAATTTCATTTTTATCGTTTTCAGAGTATCCCTTGTTTGTGAAGGGAGTGTTTATATATTCAGCACGATAAGTCATACCTGAATTTGAATGATAATCGTATTCTTTAGTACCGTAGCTTGCTTTAATGCCTGCTAATAACGCAAAGCCCGCAGCAGAAATTACTATCGTAATACAGAGAATTATGCTTGTAAGAACTCCCGACTTCTTTTCTAAAACAAATCTTCTTTTGGCAAGAAGGTTTATGCAATTAAATTCTTTTTGCGTTTTAATTTTCTTTTTTGCGAATTTTCGTGTGTTTTCTATATTTCTTATGGCCTGAACGGGTGTAACTCTTGATGCAAAAATAAGAGGGAATAAAGCAGAGAAAACAACAAAAATTACATTTGATATAAACGTAACAGGGAACACCCACCATTGTGGCTTGAAAATATAACCTGAGCCCAGAACAGGAATAAAAAGAGCAACAAATGCAAAAGAAATTATAAGACTTACAGGTGTACATAACAAGCAAAGCAAGAAGGCTTCTCTTAAGTAAAGCTTTACTATCTGACGTTTTGTAGTGCCTACAGCCCGTAAAAGTCCTATTTGCTTTGTTCTTTCTTTTAAGGTTGTGGCAAATGCATTAATTATACCTAAATTACATATAAGTGAAAAAACAAGGCTCAATATTATCAGGAATAAAAATGTGAATCCGCTTTCTCCCGTATTAAGATTGTACTGATAATTTGTGTACATTGTAATTTCGTCAAATTGAGTTATGTTCTCCATATAATCGGGAGTATTCTGTAGCTTTTGCAAGCAGTCATTGTAATAGGGGAGCTTAAAGTAAGCATCACAAAAAGCGAATGCCATAACAGATTCCTTACCACCGGCTTCAACAGGAGTATTCGGAACTACAAAAATTGAAGGGTACTGTTCTGAGAAAAATGTAACATTTTCTAAATTGGATTTTTTGTCGTTCAGAATACCAACCAGAATATATTCCCGATAATAATATTTTTCTTGTAGCTGAGTTCCGTTCTGTTTAAATATTTTAAGATTAATTTTTTCGTTCAGCTTACCTTCAAAGCCTAATCTTGTGAGTGTTGTTTTTTCTATTGCTATTTCATTTTCTTTTTCAGGCATTCTGCCCTCAGCAACATCTGCATAAAGGCTTGTTGCAGTTTCGTCGAGCCAGGCAATAGAGGAGCCGAAGTCATCGCCTTCAGCTTTTTTGTTTTTTGCAAACCCGAGGATGTGTGCATATCCGCATTCAGGAAAGGCATATTTTAGTGTTTCGTTGAAATTTTTCATTTCCTGTACATTAAAAACAGTTAAATCTTCCTTGCCGTAGCGGTAGTACTTGGTTTCCTTAGCAGAAGAAAAAGCACTCGAAATTAAGAAAACTGTGCTTGAAGAAAATACCATGGAGAGAATGATGGCTAAAATTAAAACAATGTATTGCTTCTTACGGTTTTTTAAGTTCCCTAACGCAAGGGAGTTATAAGTAAGTTTTTTCTTTTTCATATTATTCACCTAGAGTGAGTGTATTCGAACCAAATATGCCTTAAATGTC
>CALAEU010000136.1 GCA_937891215.1 uncultured Clostridia bacterium | reverse complement strand
TGCAGTTTTTGTTTCTTTTGGAAGAAGCTTGATAATATGTTTAGGACAAGTACCAACACATTTACCACAACCTACACATTCTCTTGGGTCAATATGAGCAAGTCCGTCATGAACACAAATAGCATTAACTGGACAAACTTCAGCACAGTCACCGCAACCTACACAACTATAGGCACAATCAAATGGGCCACCGTAAACCATACTTGCCGCTTTACATGATTTTATACCATCGTAAATTACATTTGATTTTGCTGCCTCACAGTCACCACCACAAGCTACAAAAGCAACTTTGGGCTGGAGTTCCTGAATTTTAACACCTAAAATAATTGAAAGTTGTGCTGCAGCAGATGAACCACCGGGAATACACAAGTTTGGTTCTGCCTCGCCTTTTGCTACTGCTTCTGCATAACCGTCACAACCAGTGTAACCACAAGCACCACAGTTAGCACCAGGGAGTGCTTCACGAACAAGTTTCACCTTTTCGTCTTCATCAACTGCAAAGAATTTTGAAGCGAGTGCCAGAACGATACCCATAACAAGTCCAACGCCTGCTACAACGCCAAGAGCTATTAAAATTGCATTTATATCCATTTTACTCTCTCCAACCTTATGCAAATAAATTATCTACAACGCCTTCAAATCCATAGAAAGCGAGTGAAACGAATGATGCAGCAATCAATGTTGCAGGAAGACCTTTAAAGTGCTCTGGAATATCACTCTCGTCAATTCTTGAGCGAACACCTGAGAAGAGAACCATTGCGAGCATAAATCCAAGTCCACAACCTAATGAACTTACCATTGATTCGCCGAAACCATAACTATCTTTAATATTGTTAATAGTAACACCTAAAACCGCACAGTTTGTTGTAATAAGTGGTAAGTAAACACCAAGACTCTTGTGAAGAGACGGAATAAACTTCTTTAAGAATATTTCAACAAACTGAACTAATGCAGCAATAACAAGAATAAACACGATTGTCTGCATATAACCAAGACCTAAATTGTCAAGTACGAACATTTGAATTGGCCAGGTCACTGCAGTTGCAAGCAACATAACAAATGTAACTGCAACACCCATACCAACTGCCTGATTAAGTTTTTTAGAAACACCAAGGAATGGGCAAATACCAAGGAATTGTCTTAAAACATAGTTATTTACTAAAACTGATGTTAATAAAATTGCTGCTAAAGTTTTAAAAGTATCCATTATTCACCCTCCTTTACTTCATTTGCTTTACAACCGCCGTTGCAAACACCAGCTGACGGACAACCTGCACAGTTAAATTCTCTTTTCTTAATTGCTTTACCTTTTGTAATTACATTAACGAAAGCAATTAAAAGACCATAAACCATCAAACCACCTGGGGCTTTTACAAAGAATTCTATTTTATGGTCTATCATAAACGGAATTTCAATTCCTGCAAAAGTACCAGCACCAATAACTTCACGGACAACTGCCATTAAGAAGAGTGCCAATGTGAAGCCGATACCCATACCAATACCATCTAAAACTGACTTACCAACTGTATTTTTACCTGCAAACATTTCTGCACGACCTAAAATAATACAGTTAACTGTAATAAGTGCAAGGTAAACACCAAGGCTTTCATAAAGGTCTGGTAAATAAGCGTGAATGAACATTTCTACCAATGTAACAAAGCCTGCAATAATAACAATATAGCAAGGAATACGCACCGAATCTGGAATAAATTTACGAAGTATTGAAATAACTGCATTTGAGCAGATTAAAACCGCTGTTGCTGCAAGTCCCATACCAACTGCACTTGTTACAGAATTTGACATAGCAAGTGAAGGACAAGTACCGAGAATAAGAACGAATACAGGGTTTTCTTTGAGGATGCCTGTAATTAAGATTTTCCAATAATTAGTTTTTTTCATAATTTAGGCCACCCCTTCCAACATTTTTACTGCTTCAAAGACTTTTGAAACCGCTGTTTTATAACCATTTGTTGTAATTGTTGCACCAGAGATACCTTCAATATCACTGTAATCTGCTTCAGTTTTGCCATTAAATTGTGAATAGAAAGATTCTTTAGCACAAGCATCACCGATATTTTCAGACTCATATTGTGCAGTTGTAAGAACTGCAATAATCTTACCATCTTTTGTTGCTGATGCTTTTAATTCAATCTGCTTACCAGATGGATTATAATAATGATCACCATTTATACCGAAACCATTTGCACCTAACTCAAATACATAGTTACCGCTTGCAGTTTTGTATGCTTTCTTAACTTGTGAAGGCATATCTGCAAACCCCGAAATATCAATTTCTTCAATTGATGAGTTGATAATTAACTGTGCATTTGCTTCCATTGTGGCTTTCACATCATCTGCCACTTCACTAAGAACTGCACCTGAATTATCAATAGCGATAAATTCTTCACCTGAAACAAGAACATAACCTGTTTTATTTTCAGCTTCATAAACAGCGTCAACATTTTCTAATGCTTCTACCACAAACCAAGAAACGAATTTACCTTCTGCTGAAGGAAGTGCTTCTGAAAGATTATCGTTAAGGATTTCTTCTTCAGAACGGATATCTACAGAGCCACCACCAAGAATAATTGTTGCATTAATTGCATCTTTAATTGCATTCTTATAACCAGAGGTTGTCATTGTTGCACCTGAAATTGTTTCAACTGCGTCAATATCAGCTGAGGTTTTACCTTTTACTGAATCACCATAAGTTTTTTCATAGCCTAATGTTTCACTACTTGAAAGACAGGTAGCACCTGTAACTGTACCAGCACCATCAATACCGCACATAAGAACCATATTTGCGCCGTAACCAGATGTAAGAAGTTTTATAACATAACCGCCATTACTTGCAGAAAATGCATCTGTAACAGTTGCCGGAAGCGCAAATGTTGAAACATCAACCTGTGTAAAATCGCCACCATCAGGGTAAACTACGAGAAGTGCTTCATTTGCTGCTGCGGAAGCATTCTTTTCAATAATTGGGGCTGTAATTGAATTTGTAAGAGCGAGAAGAACTGCAACAAGAGCACAAATAACTGTCAAAGATATTACACTTTTAAAGTATTTCATTTCTTCGCACCCCCAAACATTTTACGAGCAGTCAATGAATCAATATATGGATTTAAAATATTCATTATAAGTATAGCGAATGAAACGCCTTCAGGGTAAATACCCCATTCACGAATCAACACTGTAATTAAACCTGCACCGATACCAAAAACGAGTTTACCGAGTGGGGTTGTTGGTGATGTAACATAATCAGTTGCCATAAATATAGCTCCTAAAATAAGACCACCTGAAAGAACAAGACTTAATGCTAACATAAAGTCAAATTCGTGAACTGCCAGAGTGAAAATGAATGTTGTACCAATAAACGCAACTGGAATATGCCAACTGATTACCTTTCTTACTAAAAGGTAGACACCACCAATTAGAAGTGCTACTGAACAAGTTTCACCAATTGCACCACCAACATTACCAAGGAATAAATCCTGTAAACTTACCGCAGTTTTGTCTTCTGCTAACAAAGCAAGTGGTGTTGCACCTGCAGTTGAATCAAGTGGAAAAGCCGCTTTTGTAAGAGAAGAAAAAGCTACAAGCATAAACACTCTTGCAGTAATTGCAGGGTTTACAACATTTCTGCCTATGCCACCGAAAAGGCATTTAACAATGATAATAGCGAAAAGTGAGCCGACTGCTACCTGCCATAACGGAACGTTTGCAGGTAAGTTAAGTGCTAAAAGTAAACCTGTAACTACGGCACTTAAATCGCTTATAGTCTGTTGTTTTTTTACTATAACATTAAAAAGGAATTCTGAAAGAACCGCTACACCTACACATACTGCAATAACCGCTAATGAAGTAATACCGAAAATTACTACACCCGCAATAGTTGCAGGTAAAAGAGCAATCAAAACATCAAGCATAATTTTTTGTGTGCTTCTTTTACTGTGAATGTGTGGAGACACAGAAATATGAAGTTTATTTTCCATTATTTTTTGCCTCCTTTGCTTTGTATTCTCTCACTAAATCTTTAGCTAATTTATTTGTCTGAACAAGTGGTCTGTTTGCAGGACAGTTGTAAGAACAACAACCGCATAACATACAGAGTTCTGCACCTGCTTTTATTGCTGCTTCAGCGTCTTTATTTTTATACGCTTTTGTGATTGCAGGTGCTGTTATACCAAACGGACAATTTGTAACACAAGTACCGCAACGGATACAGTTAGTTTCTTTAGGAACTGCTGTTTCTTTTTCGGTAAGTGCTAAAATTGCATTTGTCTGCTTTAATACTGGTGCAGATAAATCAGGAACCGCTATACCCATCATAGGACCACCATAAAGAACAGAGAATGGTTCTTCTTTAAAACCACCACAAAAATCAAACACATCTTTTAACGGTGTACCAACAGGAGCAACAACAATTTTAGGTTCTTTTACAGATGCACCATCTACTGTAATACATCTTTCAACAAGAGGCATACCAGTTTTAATAAAGTTACCAATACCCGCCATTGTTGAGCAGTTTATAACAACACAGCCAACATCAATCGGTAAAGAACCATTTGGAACTACTTTACCAGTTGTGTGATAAATTAAAACTTTTTCGCCACCTTGTGGGTAAAGTGATGGTAAAACCATAACTTTCATATTAGGAACAGAAGATGCAACTTCTTCCATTTTCTTTTGTGCTTCGCCAGCACCTTTTTCAATGCCTAAAATTACTTCTTTTACATTGAAGTATTTAACAATTGTTTCAATAGCGGTTTTAATATCCTCTGATTTTTCAACCATTGTTGCAGAGTCACTTGTGATATATGGTTCACATTCTGCACCGTTAATAATAAGCGTTTCAACAGGCTTGTCCGATGTAAATTTTGCATAAGTCGGGAAACCTGCACCACCGAGACCTACCATACCGCTATTTTTAATAGCGTTTATTAAATCTTCTTTTGAGTTTATTT
>CALAEU010000135.1 GCA_937891215.1 uncultured Clostridia bacterium | reverse complement strand
CTTCAGAAGAAAGTGCATCTGCATCAGAAGAACTTTCAGGTCAGGCACAGATGCTTAAACAAATTATTGGTAACTTTAAACTTAAAGATGTTGATGCATCTTCAGTTTCTCTTGTTGATTATGCTTCTTATGAAGCCCCAGAGAGTTACGAATCATCTTACGATGACAAGTATTGATGTTTAATAAGATACTTTTTAGTGTTGTATAAATCCAAAAAAGGAGCATTTTTAATAATGAAAAATATAACAGGTAAAATGTCAATCAGAGCCAAAATCTTATCATCATTTATTGTGGTTACAGTTATTCTTATGATTGTTGCTGCTTTAATTGGTTCTGCTATGAAGACGATTGATGAGACTTACACAGAACTTTTGAGTTTTGATGGTAACGCACAAGGTCTTGCAGGTGAGGCGTTAGCTTCTTTCTGCTTGATTGATGAATATTTACATGATGCTGTTGCATTTGAGGATGAAGAACTCAGAGCAGAAGCAGAAGCGGAACTTGATACATATAAAGCTGAATTTGAAATGTATATGGAGCAATTGAAACCTTTAATGCTTGAAGCTAACCAAATCAGTGACGAGGAAATTGTTAACGAAGTTGAGTTGTATGAACAAACAATGGCTTATTACACTACTTATTGTCAGGCAGTTGATGGTATTTTAGCACAAGTTGGTAAAATTCCTACTGCAGAAATTCAGGCTCAGTTTGTAGAAAAAATCGACCCTATTTACGATCCACTTTATGACGGTGTTTTTGAAATTGTTTCTGTAAAACAAGCTGCTACTGCTTATGGTTCAGCTCACGCTTCTTATCGTACACAATTTACTGAATACTTTATGTATGGTATGATTCTTTTGGTTTGTATTATTGCAATTGTTTATGGTGTGGTTCTTTCTAAAATTATTGCAGATCCACTCAAGAAATGTGCAAGCAGACTTGAATTACTCGCAGAAGGTGATATTGAGTCCGAAGTGCCTGAAGTTAAGTCAAAAGACGAAACAGGTATGGTTTATGAAGCAACTGTTAAAATTACAAATAACTTCAGAACAATTGTTAATGACCAAGGCAATATTCTTTCAGAAATTGCTAAAGGTAACTTAAATGTTGAGTCAGAACATCCGGATGCTTATGTCGGTGGTTTTGCTCCGCTTCTTGAATCACTCGAAAAGATTGTTGTTGATTTAACAGATACAATGTATCAGATTTATCAAGGTTCTGAACAAGTTGCAAATGGTGCTGATCAGGTTGCAAGCGGTGCTCAGGCACTTTCACAAGGTGCAACTGAACAAGCAAGTAGTGTTGAAGAACTTTCAGCTACAATCGTTGAAATTTCTGAACATATTAACACAACTGCCAGAAATGCAGTTGAAGCAACAGAGCAGGCAAATATCGCTTCAAGCGGTATCAACGAAAGTAATGCACAGATGCAAGAAATGGTACTTGCAATGAACGACATTACAAATACATCTAACGAAATCAGTAAGATTATCAAAACAATTGATGATATTGCATTCCAGACAAATATCTTAGCACTTAACGCAGCAGTTGAAGCAGCAAGAGCTGGTGCAGCTGGTAAAGGTTTCGCAGTTGTTGCTGACGAAGTTAGAAACCTTGCAGGTAAATCTGCAGAAGCTGCTAAGAGCACAACAGTTCTTATTGAAAGTGCTATTAAAGCAATTGAAAATGGTACAAAGATTGCAGACGAAACTGCAAACTCACTCTTAGAAGTTGTTGAAAAAGTTAACAATGTTTCAACAAAGATTGATGAAATTGCAACTGCATCTGAAGAACAGGCAACAGCAGTTACACAACTTAAAGGCGGTATTGAGCAGATTTCTGCAGTTGTTCAGACAAACTCTGCAACTTCAGAAGAAAGTGCATCTGCATCAGAAGAACTTTCAGGTCAGGCTCAAATGCTCAAACAAATTATTGGTGCTTTCCAGCTTAAAGATGTTTCATCACAGGCTTCAATGGAAATTCCTGAAATGAACAACTACGACTCATCAAAAGATTATAACTTTGATAGTTACGATGACAAATATTGATAAAAAAATCACTCTGCTTTCGCAGAGTGATTTTTTTTACTTAATTATCAAAGAGTTTCCTTCCCATTAAAACGCCCATAACTGATGCCATCATAAGTCCACGTGTCCAGCCGGATGAATCGCCAAGGCAGTGAAGTCCATCAACACTTGTATTGAAATCTGTATCCATTTTGATTTTGTTACTGTAAAATTTGAGTTCAGGGGAGTAAAGCAATGTTTCAGTCGAAGCAAAACCAGGAACAACATGGTCAACTGCCTGAATGAAATTAATAATATTTGTCATTGCTCTGTATGGCATAGCGGCAGTAATATCACCAGCAACTGCATCAGGGAGAGTTGGTCTTAAGTTGCTTTGCGCAAGTTCTTTAGGCCATGTTCTTTTGCCGTCAAGAATATCGCCATATCTCTGAACGAGAATGTGACCTGCACCGAGCATATTTGTTAATTCACCAACTTTTTGAGCGTATTCAATTGGTTGGTTGAAAGGGTAGTTAAAGTTGTGTGAACAAAGAATAGCTAGGTTAGTGTTATCAGATTTTGTTTCTTTGTAAGAGTGACCATTTACAACTGCTAAATCATTGTCATAATTCTCCTGACTTACAAATCCCCCGGGATTCTGACAGAATGTACGCACTTTATTTTTAAATGGCTTTGGGTAACCAATAAGTTTTGATTCGTAAAGAGCTTTGTTGACTTTTTCCATAACTTCGTTTCGTACTTCAACTCTCACACCAATGTCAACAGTACCTGCCTGATGTTCAATTCCGTGTTCTGTGCAAAGTTTTTCAAGCCAGTCTGCACCACGGCGACCGGTTGCAATAACAATTTTTTCGCCTTTAATTTCTTTAGATTCTTTTCCGTTAGTTATGTAGACACCACGGCATTTTCCGTCTGTAATTTCAATGTCAGTACATTCATAACCGAAAATCATTTCAACACCATTATTCTGCAGATACTTTTCAATTTCATAATAAAGTGTCTGCGCTTTTTCTGTACCTAAATGACGGATAGGGCAGTCAACTAATTTTAAACCTGCCTGAATGGCTCTTTTTCTTATTTCTTTAACTTCTTCACTTGCGTTAATGCCTTCGATATGTTCGTCAGCACCGAATTCAAGATAAATTTTGTCGGTATAATTAATTATATCCTGTGCGTAAAGTTCACCAATAAGTGAAGGTAAATCGCCACCCACTTCGTAGCTTAATGAGAGTTTACCGTCAGAGAATGCACCTGCGCCTGAAAAACCGGTTGTAATGTGGCAATATGGTTTGCAATTTACACATTGTTGTGTTTTTGATTTAGGACAACTACGTTTTTCAACAGGTTGACCTTTTTCTATAATTATAATCTTTTTATTACTACCTAATTTAATAAGTTCAAGTGCGGTAAAAATACCAGCAGGACCTGCACCGACAATAACAACATCGTAATTCATAATAAAACCTTCTTTATGTAAATTAAATTTCTTTATGTTTATATGCATTAAATAAAGCGGCTGCTTCTTCTGAATAATTACCACTGTCATCTTCTATATAGAGAGGTGGCATAATTCTGAATCCTTCCATAGCACCTTTTTTACCCTCAAGTAAAATTAAACTTGGTTCTTTGCCTTTTCGCTGAATAACTTCACGCATAATTTTCGGTTCGATTTTATTTTTTTTCATTGCGTCAAACATTTCTGGAAGTCTTTCAGGTCTTTGACACATACAATATCTGCCACCAAATTTCAAAAGATAATTAGCAGCTTTTGCGGCATCATATAGAGTACAGTTAAACTCGTGACGGGCGTTTTTATAATCTTCACCCTCGTTTACGATTCCTGTACCCACCTTTTTGTAAGGTGGGTTAATGCTCACTATGTCAAAGTATTCATTAGGCAAAATGCCTTTGATTTTCTTTAAATCAAGGTGAAATAAATTGATGCTACCTTCAATATTATTATGTTTTAAAGTCTTTTCAAAAAGCTCAATAGCAGTTTCGCTTAACTCAACACCAAAAATCTCTTTAGGTTTAAAATCTCTTAACCATAAAAGCGGAATAATTCCGTTGCCAGTACCAAGGTCACAACATTTATCTTTGTGTCGTGGTTTGCAGAAATCTGCAAGTAAAATGGCATCAGAAGTAAATATGTGAGCGTGACTTACGAAAATATCTAAATTTTTCGCAAGTTTTTCGGTTCGTTCTTCTCTTGAAGTCATAAAAAACTCCTTGTAGTAGAATTGAAAGTGGGAATAATAACGATTAAACCCCATACACTTTAATTCTACCACAAGAAGTCTGAATTATCAATGAAATTAAGTTATTTAACAAAAATTTGTAATTAATGCACAGTTTGACTGTAGAAAAATCTACAAATTTATTCTTCCATTTGTTTGCCTAAAAATGCAGCGGCAACCTGTGCTAATTTTACTTCTGTTTCAGTTGGTTTTGCGTTTGTGCTGTCACTTATAAAAATAACTGAACCTGAAATATCACCCGCACCAATAATAGGGAAGGCAATTGATGCTTCAACATCTGAATGTTCAATTGGGTAGAGAGGCTTTTCTGTACCAGATTTAATATAATTCATTCTGTTTTCCATAAGTTCTTCAAGTGAATTAGAAATTCTTTTGTCTAAAAAATCCTTTTTAGAAAGCCCCGAAACAGAAATGACATGGTCGCGGTCTGTAATTAAAACACCCATACCCGAAGTTCTGCTTAAAACTTCTGAGTACTGACCTGAAAATTCTGAAATTTCACCCATAGGTGAGTATTTTTTGAAAATTACTTCACCATCACTTGCGGTAAAAATTTCCAACGGGTCACCCTCACGGATTCTTAAAGTTCTTCTGATTTCTTTAGGGATAACAACGCTGCCTAAATCGTCAATTCG
>CALAEU010000134.1 GCA_937891215.1 uncultured Clostridia bacterium | reverse complement strand
AATTTCCTCAGATACATTAACTCCATCAAACTTTATACTGACCTTAACCGTAGTACTACCTTCACAACTTTGATTCCAATATTGAAAACTACTTCCATGCCACAAGGTCAAGTTGTACAATTTCAGGGGATACGGTAACGATAGAACCAAAATCATCACAAATAGATGTAACAGATCTAGTTCAAAGATGGTACAACAACGAACCTAATTATGGACTGATGCTAAAAGCGGTAGATGAAACATATAATGAATTTACTATACTAATAGATGAAATAAAAAAGTATTATAATATTTGGTAATAGGTGATTGTTATGAGAAAAATTGGATTATTAGGTCCTGAAGGAACATTTTGTGAAGTAGCTTTGAATAAATATTTGAATCATGTAAATTTAAAAGAAATAGATATTAATTTCTATCAAACGATATCTAAAGTATCAAATCATATTAATGATAATGATTTAAAACCTGCACAACAAGAAATCTTCTCTGAAAGAAGTATGTATTTACATGATGATACAGGTTATATTTCTAATCCTTATTTGATTTATTTCAAAGAAGGTGAAAATACAATTACATTTGAATCTTTACGTGAAAATTTAGTTGTATTTGGTATTGAGTTAACTGAACAAGTTACAACTGATAGTTATGAAGATTATATTGCTGAATATGCAAATGAAGAAAAAGTAAAAGATTTCATGCAAGAAATCCAAGCTCAAGATTCATTTGAAAGATCTTCTCCAACTTTATATCCTACAGCAGATAGAACTAGTCCTCTTAACTATCCAAGCCACCCAGTAAAAACTAAATATAATTCAATTGGTGGTAGCCGTTGGTCTACACCTGGTGATTGGGTTGCATGGGAAGTTGAAGTTCCTAAGAGTGGTTTATATCAAATTTCATTCAGAGCTAAACAAGACTTAGCGAGAGGTTTATTCTCAACAAGAAAAGTTTTAGTTAATGGTGAAGTTCCATTCAAAGAAGCTAACAATGCACGTTTCTATTATGGTAGTGAATATGATGTAGTTACAATTGGTAATCAAAATGGTGAAGCATTCTACTTCTATTTAGAAGAAGGTAAAAACTCAATTGCTTTACAAGCTACAATTGGTGACTATGGTGAATTAATTAGTTTAGTACAAGGCGTAGTAGATGACTTAAATGAATTATACTTAAAGATCATTAAGAGAACAACTGCTAACCCTGATGAATATCAAGAATACAATTTGTATGGTGATAACCCAAGTATTTCTAACGATGAAAAAGGACGTAATATGGTTGAAATCTTTAGAGATTCTGCTATTACATTAAATGATGTATTCAAATATTCTTATGGTTCATTTATTCTTGAAGTTACTGATGATGTAACAGATGGTAAAGTTCTCGGTACTACAACAGATAAATTTAGTATTTCTTTAGGTGAAGAATCAGTTTGTCTTTGCGAACTTGAAAAAGCTTACGAAGAAAAACTTGAAAGTGTATATTCATGTAACATTGCACACGAAGAAAAAGACATCAAAAACTTTGAGTACAGTGTGAGTGAACACAAATCTGCAGCAATCAAAGTTGCAACTCCAAAAGTTGTTATTCCTGTATTCCCAGGTACAAACTGTGAATTTGATAGTGCAAAAGCAGTTGAAGATGCAGGCGCAAAAGCAGAAATTATTGTTATTAACAACTTAACTGCTGATGGCATTTCAAGAAGTGTTGAAAAATTCGCAAAAGCAGTTAATGACAGTCAGATGATTTTCGTTCCTGGTGGTTTCTCAGGCGGTGACGAACCAGATGGTTCAGGTAAATTCATTACTGCATTCTTCAGAAATGATGCTGTTAAAGTTGCAGTTACAGACCTTTTAGATAATCGTGATGGTCTTATGTGCGGTATCTGTAATGGTTTCCAGGCACTCATTAAATTAGGTCTTGTGCCTTACGGTAAAATTATAGATACAGACGAAAATTGTCCTACACTCACATATAACACAATTTCTCGTCACCAATCAAAGATTGTAAGAACAAGAATTGCTTCTAACAAATCACCTTGGCTTTCACTTATGAATGTCGGTGATATTGTAAATGTTCCGATTTCACACGGCGAAGGTCGTTTCTATGCAAGTGAAGATTTAATTAAAACTCTTGCAGAAAATGGTCAGATTGCAACTCAGTATGTTGATTTAAGCGGTAATGCTACAACAGATGTTCAGTTTAACCCTAATGATTCTGCATTCGCTATTGAGGGTATTACTTCACCAGACGGTAGAGTATTCGGTAAAATGGGTCACTCAGAAAGAATTGGCGCTGGTCTTTATAAGAATGTTGATGGTGAATACAACATCAGAATGTTTGAATCAGCAGTTAAATATTTTAAATGATATTAAAATAAGAATGGTAATCCGTTTTTTCGGATTACCACTCTATAATAGAAAGGTGAGAGTTTAAATGGCATATCTTTCAGATATTGAAATTGCACAAAGTTGTAAAATGAAGCCAATCGGTGAAATTGCAGACAAAATCGGTATTACAGACGAATATTTAGAGCCTTATGGAAAATATAAAGCAAAAATTGACCTTTCATATTTAAAGAATAATAAAAAAGAAGGCAAACTTATTCTTGTTACAGCTATTACACCAACACCAGCAGGTGAGGGTAAGACTACAACTACTATTGGTCTTGCAGATGGTATGAACAGATTAGGTTATAAAACCTGCGTTGCATTACGCGAACCTTCTTTAGGACCTGTTTTTGGTATCAAAGGTGGTGCGGCAGGTGGCGGTTATGCGCAGGTTGTTCCAATGGAAGACATCAACTTACACTTCACAGGAGACTTCCACGCAATTGGTGCGGCAAATAACCTTTTGGCAGCGATGCTTGATAACCACATTCAACAAGGAAATGTTCTTAATATTGATGTTAAGAAAATCACCTGGAAACGTTGCGTTGATATGAACGATAGACAACTTCGTAATATTGTAAATGGTCTTGGTGGAAGAATGAATGGTGTGCCAAGAGAAGATGGTTTCGATATTACAGTTGCAAGTGAAATTATGGCTATTTTCTGCCTTTCAACTTCAATTACAGACCTTAAAGAGCGTCTTTCAAGAATTGTTGTTGCTTATAACTATAACGACGAGCCTGTTACCTGTGGTGACCTTAATGCACAAGGCGCTATGACTGCATTACTTTTAGATGCTTTAAAGCCAAACCTTGTTCAGACCCTTGAAGGTACTCCTGCATTCGTTCATGGTGGTCCTTTTGCAAATATTGCTCACGGTTGTAACACAGTTCTTGCAACAAAACTTGCAATGGGTGCTGCAGATTATGCTATTACAGAAGCAGGCTTCGGTGCAGACTTAGGTGCAGAAAAATTCCTCGATATTAAATGTAGAGCAGCAGGGTTAAAGCCATCTGCAGTTGTAGTAGTTGCAACAGTTCGTGCTCTTAAAATGCACGGGGGTCTTAAAAAAGATGAACTTGGTAACGAAGATTTAGTAGCACTTGAAAAGGGGATTCCAAATCTTCTTCGTCATGTTTCAAATATCAAAAATGTTTATAAACTTCCTTGTGTTGTTGCAGTTAACAGATTCCCGACAGATACAGATAATGAAATTGAATTTATCATTAAAAAGTGTAAAGAATTAGGCGTTAATACTGTTCTTTCAACTGTTTGGGCAGATGGTGGTGCAGGCGGTGAAGAAATGGCAAAAGAAGTTGTAAGACTTTGTAACGAAGAAGACAATAGAAACTTCTCATATTCTTACGAACTTGATGCTAAAATTGAAGACAAAATTGAAGCAATCGTTAAAAAAGTTTATGGTGGCGATGGTGTTGACTTCACACCAAATGCTCAAAAACAACTTGCAGCTCTCTATAAAAACGGCTTCGACAAACTTCCTGTTTGTGTTGCTAAAACACAATATAGTTTCTCTGACGATGCTACAAAATTAGGTGCACCTGAAAATTTCAGAGTTACAGTTAAAAATGTTAAGGTTTCAGCAGGTGCAGGATTTATTGTTGTTCTCACTGGTGAAATTATGACAATGCCAGGTCTTCCGAAAGTTCCATCAGCAGAAAAAATTGATGTCAGTGAAGATGGCAAAATTGTTGGATTATTCTAAAATTAAAATAATAAAAGAGCAACTTTTATGGTTGCTCTTTTATTATTTTAGATATGCTATTAAGTACCGTTTCCGCTACTCGTGGTCCTACAGAGTTCGTTTCTTCATAATGATTTCTGTCTAATCTGTCGTTTGCAGAATTGATATATGGAGTTTTTTTGTGAAGATAGAAGTCATTTTTTGGTATAATGTAACCTAATTCATCATTACAAAGACCAACAACAAAATTGTTTTTTATATCTGTCATTTTTATAAGTGGGGTGTAATCTGCTTCATGTTTATTTGCAGAGTCTTCTGCACTTAAAAATTCGCCGTTATAAAGTTCGGGAAATAGTTCACCTGGAATTAAAAACATAGCAACCTGACTTTTCCCTAAAATTAAATATCCTGTTTCAGATATTACAAATGCTTTTTTCCCTTTTTTCAAAAAATCATTATTTAAAACTTTTAAAAATCTTGCCAGTGTGAGAACAAAGTTTTCAACTGGTATATTAATCTGTTTTGATTTTACATTTACAATTGGCTCGATTTCTTCATCATCTTTTAAATTAATTGCAAGTTCACCTAAATTTTTACCAAATTCTTTCGTGTATTCTTCACAGTCGATTGTGTTGCGATAGACTTTCTTAATTTCTTTTGCAGAAATCATTCCACCAATAGCACCGTTTATGTAAACTACTTCACAATTTTTGTGTTCGTCTTCCATTGCTTTAATCATATAGCAGGGGAAGTCTGCACTTACAGTTTTTGTTTTACTGCCAAGAAGTTCAGCGTGCGATGCAAAATTAACTACAAAAATATCTTTTTTACTTTCATCAAACGGTACAAAATGAATTCTGTTTAAGTTTCTGTCGAATGTTTCAGGTGTTCTGCAGTCATATTGTAAATCTTCCGTTTCAGTGCTATTAAAATATAACTTTCCGTTAGTTCTGCTTTTATATGCACAAATAATTGCTTTTGCAGTTTTCTCTTTGAGTTTTGTCATAAACTCTTCATTTCTGCCACTTTTATATATTTTTTCACCCCAAAGTCCTTGTGTATCAATAGCAGAGTGTGTGTGTGTACAACAAATATTTATAGATTTTAATTCACCAATTTCGTTGCTATCAAGAACAATTTTTCTTATATCATTTATATCTTTACGGCTCATTCCAACTGCGTCAATCGCACATATTATAATTCCGCCCTTGCCTTTGTTATCATCAATATAAATTGATCTTGCAAAAATATCGTCAAGTACATCTTCAGCTTTATTGTTTGAATCATAACCGGCAATAAAATATTTTTTGCCTTTAACATCATCTGGGGTTAAAATTTCTTTAGAAAAACCACAAGTAAAAAATTCACCGCTTGAAAAATCAAACTTCTCGTCACCTGTTTTCATATATTTTGCAGAAAGTTCTTCATTTGCTAAAGTTTTTTTAGGCATTGTAAGAACAATAAATTTTCCTAAGAGTTCTATTGATTTTCTTGTAATATTATTAAAATTCATATTTATCACCCGATTTATATTATACACTATAATAATTTTCTTGCAATACTCGATTTACTATTGCTTTTTTCTTCAAATTTTATTATTATATATAGCGGTGATTTTAAATGATAACTGTAAGAAAATACGAAGAAAAAGACGCTGGGAATGTTAAGTTCGCGTGTCTTAATGCAGAAGGTTATAACAGTATTACTGATGACGATACTGCAAACTTAGTTTTACATACATTTTGCGAATATTATATTGAACGCGAACCGGATAATTGTTTTGTTGTAGATGATGATGGCAGGGCAGTGGGTTTTATAATTTCTGCTGAAAGTTTTGAACCTTATAAAAAAGCACTTCACGAAGAATATTGTGAAATGAATAAATATTTAGGTGAGGAAAGATATAACTGGTCAAGGGCTTCAACTGATATTCACGAAAAATTCAAAGATGAATATCCTGCACATTTTCATATAAATATTTTGCCAGAATACCAAAGAATTGGTGTGGGTGGTAAACTTTTAAATGCACTTTTTGAGCATTACAGAAATAAAGGTGTAAAAGGTGTAATGCTTTGTTGTAACAACGAAAATGAAGTCGGACTCGGATTTTACAGAAAATATGGTTTTACAGAATTAGAAAAAACTAAATATGATGTTGCATTTGGTATGAAATTATAATAAAATAGTAAATAGTAAATTAGTCGAAAGGTTTATATATTATGGAGAACACACAAGAAAAGAAAAAGATTGTTTTAAGCTGTATTCAGCCTACTGGTACACCAACTTTAGGTAACTATTTAGGTGCTTTAAAAAACTGGGCTAATATGTGCGATGATTATAATTGTCTTTATGGTGTAGCGGATTTGCACTCAATTACAGTGCCAACATTCCGTGATAACCCACAGCAATTGAAAAAGAATACTTTAGAACTTTATGCATTACTTTTAGCGTTAGGGATTGACCCTGAGAAGAATATTGTGTTTGTACAAAGCCATGTGCCAACACACGCGCAGTTAGGCTGGATTTTAAACTGTTACACACAATTTGGTGAAGCAGCAAGAATGACACAGTTTAAAGAGAAAAGTCAGAAACATAAAGATAATATCACAGTTGGTCTTTTTGACTATCCTATCTTAATGGCTGCAGATATTCTTATCTATAATGCAGACTTTGTTCCGATTGGTGCAGACCAAAAGCAACATCTTGAAATTGCCAGAAATATCTGCGACAGATTCAACTCAATTTATGGTGATGTTTTAAAAATGCCTGAGCCATTCATTGGCAAAGCTGGCGCTAAAATCACATCACTTCAGGACCCACTCAAGAAAATGAGTAAATCAGACGATAACCCTAAATCATATATTTCAATGCTTGACGAACCAAATGTAATTATGAAGAAAATTAAGAGCGCTGTTACTGATAGTGAAGCTTGTGTTCGTTTTGCAGAGGGCAAGGACGGTATAAATAACCTTATGACAATTTACTCTTGTTGCACTGGTAAATCTTTTGAAGAAATTGAAAAAGAATTTTACGGTAGGGGTTATGGCGATTTTAAAACTGCAGTAGGTGAAGCGGTTGTTAAAGAGTTAGAACCAATCCAGACAAAATATAAAGAACTTATAACTGAAAAGAAATATCTTGAAGAATGTATGAGAAATGGTGCTGAAATGGCAACAAGACTTTCACAGAGAACTCTCGACAAAGTAATGAAAAAAGTAGGTTTCTTACCAAGATAAATTTATCACCCGAACAGAGTTTCAAAAAATTCTGTTCGGGTGATATTATAAAAAGGAAAAGCCGTGGCACTATGCCACGGCTTTTCCTCAAACTAATATTAAATTAGTTAGCTTTGTTAAGCTTTGTAACAAGTGCAGACTTTTTGTGAGCAGCGTTGTTTTTGTGAAGAAGACCTTTAGCAGCAGCCTGGTCGATTTTCTTAACAGCAACTTTAACTACATCAGCCTTGTTAGCGTCATTTGCATCAATAGCAGCGTTTGCTTTTTTGATTGCAGTTTTAAGAGCAGAGTTAGCAGCTTTGTTTTTTGCAGCTTTAGTCTGGTTAACAAGAACTCTTTTCTTTGCTGATTTAATATTTGGCACAGAATTCACCTCCGAAAAAGTATTCATACAGTTGTATATAATAACACGAACCCTTTAGAATTGCAAGTTTTTTTTGAAAATATTTCAAGTTTTTTTCTATAATTTTTTAAGGGTAGAGTACTTTTTGTACTCTACCCGATTTTTATTAAAGATTATAATATTTATCGAACTCTGCTGGGTGTGGGATTGCAGCTAATTGACTGCATTCAGCGCGTTTTGTTTTAATAAAGTTTTTAATAAGTTCTTCTGGGAAAACGCCGCCCTCTGTAAGATAACTGAAATCTTTTTCAAGACAATCAAGTGCTTCAGGAAGTGAGGTAGGAAGACCCTGAAGTTTTGCTTTTTCTTCTTCTGGAAGATTGTAAAGGTTAAAGTCGTAAGGACCCCAACCATTCTTTTTTGGGTCAATTTTATTTTTGATACCATCAAGCCCTGCCATAAGAATTGCTGCATAGCAGAAATATGGGTTACAAGTAGCGTCTGGGTTACGAAGTTCAAAACGGCGTTTGTCAGGGCTCTTAGCATAAGCCGGA
>CALAEU010000133.1 GCA_937891215.1 uncultured Clostridia bacterium | reverse complement strand
TGTAAACTTTTAATTATCTCAACCATTACTATTATACTACAAAAAATGGCAAAAGTCAAAGCTTTTACCATTTTTTTTAATTTTTTCCTTATTTGTAATTATTTGTTTGTTGAACCAAATCCACCTGTACCGCGTTCTGTTTCGTCTAATTCACCTACTTCAACAATTTCGGGAAGACTTACAGGCATAATTACCATTTGTGCAATTCTTTCATTTGGTTCGATAGTGTATTCTTTATCTATCTGATTTATAATGCCTACTTTAATTTCACCACGGTAGTCGCTGTCAATAACACCGACAGAATTTAAAAGACCAATTCCGTGTTTTATAGAAAGACCACTTCTCGGGAAAATAAACGCCGCTTCATCGGGACTTTCTAAAGCAATAGCAATTCCGGTAGGAATAAGTGCAGTTTCGCCTTGTTTTAAAGTAATTGGTTCATCTAAAACTGCGTAAAGGTCCATACCTGCACTACCGGAAGTAGCCCTTTGGGGAATAACCGCTTTTTCATTTAATTTTTTAATTCTTAATGTGCTCATATCTATCACCATAAAGCAGGATTTTCTTCATTTTCTGCTATTTTGCTACCCTGCAATCTTTCGAGTTCTCTTTTGAAAAAATCTGCCTCTTGTCTTGCTTTTGCAACATCTTTAAGACTTTCTTTAAGTTGGTTTTTTATATTGTCAGTTGAAGAGTCGCTCTTTTTTAAAGAATCCGCATAATCAAGTGCTGCAATAACTGCCGCTTGTGTAGTTGACATATTACTGTTTTTTAAAAGTGAATCAATTTTCAAATCAACTTCTTTTGCAAGTGCAGACATATATTCAGGTGTATCGTCAGAAACAATACTGTAAGTAGCACCGGCAACTTTTACTTTGTGTGTTGTTTTTTCCATAGTAAAACCTCCTGTAAAAATACAGACTTTTAAGTTATTATACAATGTTTGAGAAATATATTCAACAAGAAAAATTAAAAGTTTATATATAAATTTAATATTGATATTTTAACACAATATGTTATAATCAATTAGACATTGAAAAGCAAGGGGTGTTGAAATGGATTATAATCAGAATTCGCAGAATTATAATCAAAATCCACAAAATTTCAATCCGTATGGTTATAATCAGAATATGGGTTATAACCCGAACAATATGAATCCATATAACCAGTATGTGCAGAATCCTTATTACAACGCACCACAACAGAGTATTAATATGAATTATGGGCAGATGCCTTATGGTGCAGTGAATAATGCACAGAACAGTGCACAGAATTATTTTAATAATCAACAAAAGTTTTTAAGACTTCGTGAGCAGAAGAATGAGATCAAAAAATATTCTACTGTTTTTGCAATTGCAATGCTTGCATTTTTATTTGCAAGTTACACAATAAGTTTTATTCTTTCTTTCGGCGATTTAATGAGTCTTTATGAAAATAACTCAACATTTTCTGCAAGTATAGGTATTTTTTATTCAATTTTTGCAGTAGGACTTCCGTTTTTAATTGCTAATAAATATCTTGGTAAAAATAAATTACAGGCAGAAACTGCTAAAACAATTTATTCTGCGCCTAAAAATCCTTTAAAAACAGTTTCGATTATTTTTATAGCGGTTTTAGGTTGTATCGGTTCTATGTATATTACGGGAATTATTAATGTGTTTTTCAATGGATTCGGCTATGATGTTTCTGTAGGTGGCGAACCAGAGGTAAAAAACATTGTGGATATTGTTGCTTTGTTTGTTGGTACTGCTATAATTCCTCCACTTGTTGAAGAATTTGCAATGAGAAACGTTTTAATGCAGAGTTTAAGAAAATATGGTAATGTGTTTGCAATTTTAGCGTCAGCTTTTGCATTCGGTATTTTCCATGGTACACCAACACAGATTCCATTTGCATTTTTATGCGGACTTTTCATAGGCTACGCAGTAATCGCAACTGAAAGTATCTGGACAGGTGTTATTATCCACGCAATAGTGAATGGTATTTCTTGTGTTTATTATGCAGCAAGTTATTTTACAGACGAGGATACAGGCGACACAGTTTACAGTGCACTACTTGGTGTTTTAGCAATTCTTGGTGTTATAGGTCTTATAATTTATATATCAGAATACAGAACAGAATTTTCAAGATTGGTAAATATTAATGGCTTAAGTGACTATACAACTGGTCAGAAACTTAAAAAATTCATTTTCACACCAATGATGATTGTAGCAATAATAGTTTTCATTATTCAGGCTATTACCTGCATTACGCCTATGACGGATACTACAGTATGATGTGCCACGAAGATTTTATGAAAGAAGCACTTTTTTTAGCAGAAGAGTCTGCAAAAGAAGGTGAAGTACCAGTTGGTGCAGTTGTTGTTTGTGATGGCAAAATTGTCGGTACAGGCAGAAACAGACGAGAAACAGAAAAGAATGCACTTTGTCATGCTGAGATAGAAGCAATAAACAACGCATGTAAAAATTTGGGTGGATGGAGACTTTTCAAGTGTGATTTGTATGTTACATTAGAACCGTGCCCTATGTGTGCAGGTGCAATTATAAATTCAAGAATAAAAAATGTTTATTTTGGTGCAAGTGACTATAAAAATGGTGCTTGTGGTTCGGTTATAAATCTTTTTTTGCTGAATTTTAACCATAAACCAGATTTTCAGCAAGGTATTCTGGAAACTGAATGCAGCGAGATTTTAACAAGATTTTTTAAAGAATTAAGACAAAAGAAAGAGGGTAAATAAAATGGAAAGAATTGCAAGTTTTACAGTTGACCACAACAAGTTGAATAGAGGAATGTACATTTCCCGTGTTGATGGTGAAGTTACAACTTATGATATAAGAACAAGAAAACCAAATGTTGAAGAAGTAATGGAAAATGGTGCAATTCATACATTGGAACACCTTTTTGCAACATTTGTAAGAAACAGTAAGTTTAAAGATAATATTATTTATTTCGGTCCTATGGGTTGCAGAACAGGTTTTTACTTTTTAACTACTAAAATGAGCCATGAGGATGCTTTAGCACTTACAAAAGACGCTCTAGAATTTGTAGCAAATTACGAGGGCGAAATTCCCGGTGTAAGTGCTATTGAATGTGGTAACTACCGTGACCACGATTTAGAAGGTGCAAAAAAAGAAGGTAAAGACCAGTGCGAAGTTCTCAGAAACTGGACAGTTGAAAAACTTATTTACGAAAATAACTATTAAAATCCAAAAGAGTCAGTGTATTTTAATACATTGGCTCTTTGTTGTTGATATTATACAATATACAAGAAGTTGAGTTGGTGTTTTTCTACAAAAGAAAGGCACTTTTTTATTGATTTTGCGATAAATTATGTGGTATAATGCATAACAATTAGCAGTGAGCGGATTTTTATACATTGTTGATGTTTGATTATGTATCTGATAAGGGGTGTAAACGTGAAATATCTTATAGAGTTTATAGACTATATTAATATTGTGTTTTTTACAATATTAGTAGGTTTTGTGCTTGTTCTTATAATTTTTCATATTTATTCAGGAGCAAAAGTTAAGTCAAATAAAAGATTGGCAAAAAGAATAACAAAATTACTTGATGAAGGCGAAATGGGTGAAAGTAAAATTAAGAAAATTAAAAAACTTTTCACCCCTAACGGAATCAGAGTTTTGGAAAATCTCGTGGGTACTGTCGATGAAGAGAAGTTTGAGATATTAAGAAAAATTCTTTCAACCGAAAAATTCACAAGATATTTCAGAGATAACCTTACATTCAAAAACCAATCGGTTGCATTGTTGACAACAAAATTGATAGCAGAAATAAAACTGGATGGTTTTATTCCCGAAATTTTAACTAATATCAAGCGATGGGAAAACGATTCTGAAGCACAACAGGTAGGTTTGTTGGCGTTATGCCTTAATGGAAAAAAGAAAGCGCTTGTGGAATTATTGTCACATAAGGATTTTAAACTTATGGTGTCATTCAGAACAATACAGGAACTTATTGAAAGTTTTAATGGCGACAAAATATCATTGTTTAAAGAATTGCTTTCAAGAAATTGCGACACTTATATTTACCGTGCTTGTATCCAGAGTATAGGTAATGAAAAAATCTATGAATTGGCAGAAGAGATAATCTCATTTTTAAATAGTGAAAATCTTAATCTGCGTATAAGTGTTGCCCGTGCATTAGGTGAATTGAAATATAAACCGGCAAAAGATATGCTTTTAAAAATGCTTCCTGAAAGCGACTGGGAGTTAACTTCGGCAATAGTTGAAGCACTTTCAAAAATTTCACCTGAAGATTGTTACGAAACAATATTGCCGTTTGTTTTCCACAAAGAATGGTGGGTTCGTTACAGAACAGCGGAAATTTTAGTTTCACTTCAGGATAGCGATAAACTTATTACCGATATAGAGAAAAGCAAAGACAAATATGCAAGTGAAATTATTGAATATATGTTACAACGAAAAGAACTTATAAAGGGGCGTGTTTAAAAAATGAATGATGTAATTTCAACCATTTTTATGTTTTTTAATATATGCTCTGCCGGTTATGTTGTAGTAGTAAGTGTTACATATCTTATACAACTGTTTTATGCATTTTTGGGTCTGAAAAAATATAAAAAGAGTCTTGATTATTCAACTTCTTCACGGTTTATTGAATCAGAAAATATTGTACCTATAAGTGTTTTAGTTCCTGCATACAATGAAGAACAGACAATTTGCGATACAGTAAAAAATCTACTTTCTCTTGATTACCCTAATTATGAAGTTGTTGTTATAAATGATGGTTCAAAAGATGAAACACTTAAAAAACTCGTTGAAGAATTTAATCTTGTTGAAATAAATGAGCCTTTCAAAGTATCAATAACTACAGAAAAAGTGAGAGGTGTATACCGTTCTGTAGACCATATAAATTTAGTTGTTATAGATAAAGAAAATGGTGGTAAAGCGGATGCTCTTAACTGCGGTATAAATATTTCTCAATACCCTGTGTTTGTTTCGGTTGATGCAGACTGCGTATTGGAGGACTCCTCTCTTATAAGAATTGTTTATTCATTTATGAATGACCCTGATTGTGTTGCAATTGGCGGAACTGTTCGTATAAATAGCGGTTGTGAAATTGAGAATGGTAAATTAAAATCAGTTGCTCTTACCGGTAACGCATTATTTACAATTCAGACCAATGAATATTTAAGAGATTTTTTAACAGGAAGAATTGCCCTTAACGAGATGGGTACACTTCTTATAATTTCAGGAGCTTTTGGTGCATTTAAAAAACAGGCTGTTATTGATGTGGGTGGCTATACGACAAAATGTATCGGCGAAGACATAGAATTAGTTGTAAAACTTCATAAAAATAGTTTTCAAAAAAATCTTGGTTCTACTATAAGATTTATGCCAGACCCTGTTTGCTGGACCCAACCCCCTGATAATTTAAAAGATTTGATAAAACAGAGAAAGCGTTGGCATATTGGCCTTGCAGATACACTTTTAAAGCACAAAGATATGATATTCAATCCGAAATACAAAAAAATAGGTATGATGACTTTACCATATTTCTGCTTTTTTGATTTCATAGGACCAATCATAGAAATGTTAGGATATTTCTTTATTCCATTATCATGGGCACTTGGAATTCTTGATGTGAAATTTATGCTCGGTTTCTATTCATTGGGACTTCTTTATGGAACAATTCTCTCAGTAGGTTCATTGCTTTTAGAAGAAAATATTTTTGGTAAATATCCGAAATTAAGAGATATTTTAAAGTTGCTGTTTTTTGCTGTTGTAGATAATTTAGGCTACCGTCAGGTTATGACAATAATAAAAATAGTTGCAATGTTCCGTTTCAGTAAAAACAAAAACCAATGGGGTAGTATAAAAAGAAGAAAATTTGGTGACAAATAAAAACAAACTCGTGATTTTGACAAAAATCACGAGTTTGTTGTTTGCATTCATTTTATTATTTATTTAAATTTTACTGCAGTTCCGTAAGCAATAAC
>CALAEU010000132.1 GCA_937891215.1 uncultured Clostridia bacterium | reverse complement strand
TGTTGCCTATTTTGGCGGTCTTGGTATGGGTAAAACAACCTTTACTTCAGGACTTTGCGAAGGCTACGGAGTAAATGCCGAAGTTTCAAGTCCGACTTTTGCACTTGTTAATGAATACGGTAATGGTAATAAAAAGATTTACCATTTTGATATGTACAGGATTTCAGGATTTGAAGATTTATGTTCAACCGGTTTTTTTGATTACCTTGATTCAAATGCAGTTTTAGCTATTGAGTGGAGCGAAAATATTGAAAGCGCCTTACCCGAAAATTATATAAGACTTGAAATTGAACGCGGTGACACTGACGAAAGTCGTATTTTTAAATTAAGTGGTGACAAAATTTATGAGGATTCTTGGCGTTGAAAGTTCTGCTACAAGTGCATCTGTTTCTGTTGTTGAAAATGGCAAGGTTATTGCTCTTGAAAGTTCAAACACGGGACTTACACACAGTCAGACACTTATGCCAATGGTAGGAAGCACATTGGAAAAAGCAGATGTTACAATAAATGATATTGATTATATAGCGGTATCAAACGGACCTGGTTCATTTACAGGAATAAGAATAGGCGTTTCTCTTGTGAAAGGTCTTTCTGACCCGTTAAATAAAAAGTGTGTTGCTGTATCTACTTTAGAAGCAATTGCAAAACCACTTGAAAATACAGGTGTTATTGCAGTTTCTGTTATGGATGCGCGTTGCAATCAGTTTTACTGTGCTTTATTTGACTGTGAAAAAGGTGAAATGAAGCGTATTACGGATGATGACGCAATTTCTATAGATGAATTGACAGAGAAATTAAAAAAACAAGACAAGAAAGTAGTTTTAATAGGTGACGGAGCAAATATCTGTTATAATAAAATGAAAGAGGTTTTAAAAGATGTTTCAATTGCATCATCGGGTATTCGATATCAATCAGCTTCGTCGGTAGCGTTGGTTGCAGAAGAAAAACTCTTAATAGACGAAAATAATGCAATTTATGCAAGTGAATTAGTACCGAAATATTTAAGACTCTCACAAGCAGAGAGGGAATTAAAAAAGAAACAAGAAAATAATTAAAGTTTAAATATAAATTGAAAGAAGGATTTTAAAATGATAGCTATTGCATCAGACCACGCAGGATTTCCTTTAAAGGAAGAAATTAAAAAGTATTTAGAAGAAAAGAATATTGAGTTTATTGATTGTGGTGCACACTCAACTGACTCAGTTGACTACGCAAAATTTGCACAGATGGCTTGTTTAAAAGTAACAGAAGGATATGCTGAAAAAGCAATTCTTTGTTGCGGTACAGGTATCGGAATTTCTATGGCGGCAAATAAAGTAAAAGGTATTCGTGCTGCTTGTTGTTCAGATTATTTCAGTGCAAAGTTCACTCGTTTACATAATGATGCAAATGTCCTCTGTATGGGTGCAAGAGTTATCGGTGGCGGTGCCGCTTGTGAATTGGTTGATGTATTCCTTTCAACAGAATTTGAAGGTGGCAGACATCAGAGAAGAGTTGACCAGATTATGGCGATTGAGAATGGTGAGATTTTATAAAATCTCGCCATTCTCAGCGATATAAATCCATGCGGATTTGTGATATACCTTGCGGTGCGATATTTTGCTTCGCAAAGCAATATGCCTTCGGCGTGTATTTTGGATTTATTTCATATCGCATACGAGCGAAGCGAGTATATATCGCAACTGCATTTGTGCAGTTATATCGCATTTGCTTTAGCAAATATATCACCTAGTTATTAGTTGTCAGTGTCTTAACAACATAAAAGAAAGAAGTGATATCCGTGAAAAATCAAAAATTAAAACTCACTGTAATATCAGCACTTTTTGCCGCTTTGATTTGCGTTGCGACAATGGTAGTAAAAATTCCGACACCGCTCAATGGTTACATAAATTTAGGTGACTGTGTAATACTTGTTGCGTCCTTTACCTTACCTTGTGGTTATGGATTTTTAGCCGCAGGTATTGGTTCAGCTTTAGCAGATATTCTTTCGGGTTACACAGCGTATGCACCTGCAACATTTGTTATAAAAGGTTTAATGGTGCTTGTGGTTTATCTTGTAACCAAACTTTTAAAATCAAATAAACAAAACTTCCTGAAAGTATTGTCAGGTGTTTTAGCAGAACTCTGGATGGTACTCGGTTATTACATTTTTGAAGGCTTTATGTACGGCTTTGCACCATCACTTGCAAACATTCCAATGAACTTAATTCAGGGCGTGGCAGGGCTCGTGCTTGCAGTTATTTTAATTAAAGTGCTTGAGAAACAGAAAGTTTTAGAGAAATTAGGAACTAGGAATTAGATTATATTTGAGTAAAAAACAATGCATTTTATTGTTTGGTAAAGCTGAAAACGATAAATTGCATTGTTTTTTATAACACCTAGTTCCTAATTCCTGGTTCCTAAATAACAAAAACCACAGTAGCAATCGCTACTGTGGTTTATTGTTATTCTGCATCTTTAAGCGCTCTTTCGAGCCATACAACGCCTATATCCATTGCAGCCCAAAGCCCTTTTTTCTCAGCCTTTTTTACAATTGCTTGTAATGGGTTTACATTCGGGTCAGTATTTAAAAGCTGAACTGTAACTTTGTCAGCAATCTGAACACCATGAACCTCGTGAGAATCTGCAACAGAGAGCATAAGTACGAAGGGGTCATTCATATCACCATAATAAAGTGTGTTACCCTTACGAACAAGTGGTTTACCTTTATATTGGAGAAAACTTGTTTCTGATTTAGCCAAACTAAACACTCCTTAGTTTTTATTAACAAGTGTTTTAACTATTAAGATATGTTTTAAGAAGAGCTTGTAAAAGTTCATCTCTGTCAATCTTACGAATTAAACTTCTTGCATTGTTATGTGTTGTAATGTAGGTTGGGTCCTCCGACAAAATGTAACCTACAAGTTGGCTGGTAGGGTTATAACCTTTCTCTACAAGTGCATTGTAAACCTGAATGAGAATATCTCTCATCTCTTTTTCGTGCTCATCTCTTATTGCAAATTGAATGGTTTTATCTGTCACAAGAACACCTCCCAGAAAATTTATATTTCTATTATAAACTATTGTAAAGAAAATTACAACAGTAAATTATTAAGAAATATCGACAAATTTATAAATTATTTTTTAAGAGAGACATTGATTTTAGAAAGATTCTGAAGAATTGTATCAATCCAACCCTGAACTTCTTCCATTTCAAGAGTTCTTTCTTTAGATGAGAAAATAAATCTTATAGCAATACTCTTAACCCCGTCTTTCTCGAATGTGTCAATAACATTAACACTTGTGAGTTCTTCTTTCCCGAGTGCATCCCAGCATTTTTTGAGTTCAGAGAATTTAGCACCGTTAGAAATATCTAAAGAAAGGTCATAGTAAGTTGATTGCTGAGTAGATGGTTCAACGAATGTGATATTATCATTTGAAACTTCAATTAAAGCATCAATATCAATTTCAATACAAACTGCTTTACCGGTTTTGTCAAGTTTAGTTAAAACTGATGGATGAAGTGTGTGAACTGTACCAACATTTTTACCACTTATAAGAATTTCAGCAGTATTCTTTGGATGTTCATAAGTGTGAACTGGTTGAACCTTGTTGAATTCAGGTGCTTTGTGCTTAATTGAAAGAACAAGAGTATTAACCATATTGAGTGCTTTGAAATATAAATCTTTTTCACTGCCTTTTTTATCGAAAAGAACTACACCCAATGAACGTCTTTCATTTGCAGTACCATCTGCTTTTAAACCTTTAACAACTCTGCCGATTTCAAAAATGCCAAAACTTTCTTTGAAATCTTTGTTGTCAGAAACTGAAACTAAAAGAGTAGGAATCATTGAATTACGGATAGTACCGTTGTCAGAACTTTCAATGTTGAGAACTTTAACATTGTCTTCAACTTCAATGCCTAATTTCTTGTATCTTCTTACATCGCCCCAGATATAAGAGTGAACTTCGTGAAGATTGTAGTGCTTTACTAAAATATCTTTAATTTCGTTGCTTTCAGAACGAACA
>CALAEU010000131.1 GCA_937891215.1 uncultured Clostridia bacterium | reverse complement strand
TATATTAAGTTGTAAAGAAACTGCAAAACAAAGTGCATAAGAAAACACAAAAAGATATGCAGTTATACCATAACTTAAATTTTTTATAAGGTTGTTTTTTTGAAGCATTTAATCTGTATCCTTAATAGATTTTAAATTTAACAGTGATATTTTACATTAAAATTTACTATATAACAATAGTTTTTTCAAAAATATAACAATTAAATCGTTTTGTTTCTTTTATTCTATTGACTTTTTTGAAAATTCATTCTATAATAAAACAGATTTTGAAGAATGGAGAGGGATATTATGAAATTAACCCCTGCAATGAAAATTATTTTAGCGGTTGCAGCAATCTGTATTGCAATCACACTTATCACAACAAATAATATTGCGACTGTTATGGTTCTTCACGGACTTAACACAACTCCTGCAGTTGCAACACAAGGTAATAACACTCAGAGTACTGTAGATAACAGTAACCAGGGTGGCGGTTATGTTGATAATAGTGCAAGTGTAAACACAAATACTAACACAAGCACTGGTACAGATGCAAATACAAGTACAAGCACAAATACAAATACAAATAGCAGTACTTCTACTACACCAAGTGGAAATGCAAGTAATACAGGTAATACAAACAACACAGGTAATACAAGCAATGCAGGCAATGCTGGTTCAAATGATGCTGGCGCTTCGACTGGCAAAAATGACAAGGCTTCAGTTGTTGCTGAATTCAATAAAGCAATCAATACTGTTAAAACAAACGCAAAAGAAGTTAAACAAAAAAATGTTACAAACTATCTTGGCGGTACACCAACAATTCCAGGTGCACTTAATGGTATTTATGGTATGCTTGGTGGTGACGAGTGGTTAGACGGTATGCTTCAGGATAACAGTCAGGGCGAAGCTACATATACTGGTGCTGATATTAAAGCAAAATTCCCAGTTGAGGGTGAGGATTACGCAAGTAAACTTACTGAAGCTGATGTTGCAAAAGCAGAACGCTCAGAAGCAAACGGTGTAGTTACAATTACAATTGAAACAATTCCTGATGCTAAATCAGATTCCGTAAAACACGGTGATGGTCACGCACCAAAGGCATTCAACGTTATTCTTCCTGGTATTGTAAATGACAACATTCCTAGTATAGCAACAAGTCTTGTTGGTACTGCTACAATGGAATATCCTGCATCAACAATCGTTGTAAAAATCGACAAAGCAACAGGTAATGTTATTTCAGCAGATTACGACCTTAAATGGACAATTAACTTTGATAAGTTGGGTGCAATTATCCCATTAGCAACGAAAGCATCATACACAGTTGCTTATTAAGTTTAAAATTACATAAGACAGCATCTGACTATCAGATGCTGTTTTTTATTGGAAGTGATAAAATGCTTTCTTCAGAGGAAATTAAAAATTCTTTATGTGAAGAACTACAAGAAATAGAAATAAATATTTTAGATAGTGTGACATCTACAAACACACTTTTAAAAGAAAAAGGAAAGACTAAAAGCGAGTTTTGTACTATAATTGCTTCTTCTCAGACTGGCGGCAGGGGCAGACTTGGCAGAAGTTTTTATTCTCCCGAAAGTAGCGGTGTTTATTTCAGTGTTCTTTTAAAACCACAATTAGAAATACATAAAGCAATTTTAATTACAACTGCGGCGGCGGTTGCGGTAACAAGGACTTTAGAAATTCTCGGTTGCGAAAATTCACAAATAAAATGGGTGAATGATATTTTTGTTAATAACAAAAAAGTCTGCGGAATTTTAACAGAAAGTGTTATAAATACAGAAACTAAAAAGATAGATTTTGCAGTTCTTGGTGTCGGCATAAATCTTGTAAAACCGAAAGAGGATTTTCCTTCGGATATTAAAGATATTGCGGGTGCAGTGTTCAGCTATGAAAAACCTTTTATAAAAGAAAAATTCGTTGCAGAATTTCTTAATGAGTTTTACAAAATATATATAAATCTTACTGATTCTGATTTTATGGAAGAATACAAAACTAAGTGCTTTTGCATAGGTAGAGAAATCTCTGTGATTTCAGGTGACTCAGTAAGACGGGGTACCGCAATTTCAATCGATGATAATGCCAGGTTACTGGTAAAATTTCCTGATAATCACACTGAATTTATAAGTAGCGGAGAAATCAGTATTGAAATCTAAGGCACCTTAACCAAAAAAATGAAAAAAACATTAGAATTGTTGCTAAAATTTTTCATATTCTCTTGCAATTGGTAAAAGAGTGTGGTACAATGCAATGTGTATATATGGGGTATAATGCCAGTAGGCGAATTCCCTAAGTCGTTATTAGGAGGATATATATGAAGGCATTAAAAAAAGTGTTATGTATCACACTTGCACTTATGCTTGCAGGTCTTGCACTTATGGCACCTGTTGCCGCTGCTACAGATGTTCCACTTGTAGTTGTTCAGGGCTTTGCAGCAATTCCACTTGTTAAAAATGCAGGTACAGAACAGGAATTACAGGTTTTTCCACCAGAAAATCTTGCAACAGATGGTAATGTCGCAAAACTTACAACTGCTTTAATTACAGGATTTATTGAATATGGCGCAAATGGTGCTAACTGGGACTCATTTGGTAAAAGAGTTCTTCCTGTTGTTAAAGATATGTTAGCAGATGTTGCATATAATACAGATGGCACACCTGTTAATGACAATGTTACTCACGAAACTTACGATGAGCCAATGTCATCTTACACAGAGGAAGAAAAGAAAGCTATCTTTACTGCTTTTGGTTTAAAATATGCAGAACAATACAATGAAGATTTAGTTTATGCTTTCGGTTATGACTGGCGTCAGAGCCCTATTGACTGTGCAGACCAACTTAATGATTTCATTAGTTATGTTAAAGCAAGAACAGGTTCAAATAAGGTTAATGTTGTAGCAATCAGCCAGGGTTCAGCAGTTACTTTAGCTTACCTTGCACAATACGGTGGTTCAGCTATTAACAATCTTGTTTTCGCTTCTCCTGCATGGCAGGGTACATCTCTTGCAGGTGATACCTTCACAGGTAATATTGATATTGATGTTTACGCATTCGAGAACTTTATGGTTGGTATGTCTGACGGTAGTGCTACTACTCATATTATAGCAGTTCTTCTTTCTTCACTTGCTACAAGCGAAGAGTTCACAGAAGAATGGTTCCTTATTTTAGAAAAAGCAATTGAAGGTATGGAACCACGCATTTACTCAGACATTATTGTTCCAATGTTAGCAGGTATGCCAGGTCTTTGGTGTTTAGTACCAGCTGATTACTATGCAGATGCAAAAGCATTCCTTTTCCCTGAAGGTATTGATGCTGACCTTGAAGCTAAAATTGATGCTTATAACGAAATCCAGACAAATGCTAAAGAAATTATTGAAGAAGCAAAAGCTACTGGTATGAAATTTGCTATTGTATGCGGCTACAACAGACAAATTGCTCCTATTAACGATAACCTTAACACAAGTGATATGGTTGTAGATACAAAATATGCTAGTGGCGGTGCAACTTGTGCAGATTACCTTACAGCTTTCTCGGATTGGGATTTCGGTGGAAAAGGTTCTTATACACAGGCGAAACCAGATGGGCACTTCCATATTTCTTGGGACTACAAAATTGACGCTTCAACTTGTATGTTCCCAGAACACACATGGTTTATTAAAAATCTTCAGCACGTTGCTTACGGTACATATGAAGGTGACGGCACATGTGATATAGTTATGTGGCTTCTTTCAATGGATGAACAGTATGATGTATTTACAGATAAAGAAAATTACCCACAATTCAGTCTTTATAACACATATAAGAGATTTACAAAGGGTATAAACGTAGATACTTATCTTGGTGACGTTAACCACGACTATTTACTCACAACTACTGATGCAAGATTAGCTCTTAAAATGGCAGCAGGTCTTATGGATATCCCAGAAGATGAAGATAAACAAATCATCATTGATGCAAACGAAGATGGTGAAATCTCAACAGATGACGCAAGATATATTCTTTGCTGGGCTGCGGGTATATCAACAGACGAACTTTATTAAAAAGTAAATCGCTATATTTGGCGCAGAACAAAGTCCCGAAACTTTCGAGTTTCGGGACTTTTAGTCATTTTTTCACCCGCTAGACGTACCTGTGTACGCCTTCGGGGATGAAGAAAATGCCTTCTGCATCCAAATCTAGCGATTTATTATTTCTTTCAAGCAATGATTTATATTGAAAAAATATCACTGCTATGTTAAAATGAAAATATAATTTAAATGTAAGGGGAATGAAACTATGAGCGAAAAATCCACTAAAAAAGCAGGCATTATGCAAGCAGTAAAATTTGCGTTATTTTCTGCATCTGCAGGAATCATTCAAGTTGTGTCTTTTACACTTCTTAATGAGTTTTTTCCAGATATGGAAGGCACCAACGCAATAACTAACTGGCTTTTTAATTCTGAATATGGTGCAAAATATCTTGTAGCGCTCATTCTTTCGGTGCTCTGGAATTTTACATTTAACCGTAAATTTACTTTTAAATCTGCAAATAATATCCCGATTGCGATGCTTAAAGTTTTCGGGTTCTACTGTGTGTTTACACCGGTTTCTGTTGTTTTAGGCGAAATGGCAGCTCAAAGGTTTACTGCAGATTTTGTTGAGTACATAATTTTAGGTGTTACTATGGCAACTAATATGGTAACAGAGTTTTTATATTGTAAATATGTAGTGTATAATGAAAGGTCTGAGAATAAAGGTAAAAAGAATGACAGAGAAGAAGCAACAAAATAAGAAAGTTACCGTTAACAAAAATTCTGTAAAAAAAGTACCGCAAGGGAAAAAATGCCCCGTTTCTAAAAAATGCGGTGGGTGTCAGCTCTGGAATTTAAGTTACGAAGAACAACTTAAATTCAAACAGGCAAAAGTAAATAAACTATTAGGAAATTTTCACAAGGTTTCAACAATAATCGGTATGGAGTGTCCATTCCATTACAGAAACAAGGTGCAGGCGGCATTTGGTCGTACCCGTGGTGGCGAAATAATTTCCGGGGTGTACCAGTCAAGTACACATAATATAGTTAAAATTGACAGTTGTTTAATTGAAGATAAAAAGGCAGACGAAATTATTGTAACCATAAGAAAACTTATTAAAAGTTTTAAATTAACCGTATTTGACGAAAAAAATATGAAAGGTTTTCTTCGTCATGTTCTCGTAAAAAGAGGATTTGCAACAAACGAAATAATGGTTGTTTTAGTTACAGGTGTTATTAATTTTCCATCTAAAAATGCATTCGTAAAAGAACTTTTGAAAATACACCCCGAAATTACAACAATTGTGCAGAATGTAAATAATAAATTCACAAGTATGATTTTGGGCGACAGAGAAGAAGTTCTTTTTGGTAATGGTTATATAGAAGATGTTCTGTGTGGTAACCGCTTCAGAATTTCACCAAAATCGTTTTATCAGATTAATCCTGTGCAGACAGAAGTTCTTTATGGTAAAGCAATAGAATTTGCAGAGTTAAAAGGTACAGAGCGAGTAATTGACGCATATTGTGGAATTGGCACAATCGGACTTATTGCCGCTAAAAATGTAAAAGAACTTATTGGTTGTGAAGTTAATGCTGACGCAATTAAAGATGCAAAAATCAACGCTAAAATCAATAATATTACTAATGCAAAATTCATTTGTGCAGATGCGGGTGAATTTATGCTTAAAATGAAAGAAGCAAAAGAAAAAGCCGATGTCGTATTTATGGACCCTCCAAGAGCTGGTAGCGACAGAAAATTTTTATCATCCCTTTTAGCACTGTCACCGGAAAAAATAGTTTATATTTCCTGTAATCCCGAAACTCAACAAAGAGATTTGTTTTTCTTAACGAAAAATGGGTATAAAGTGAAGAAAATTCAGCCGGTTGATATGTTTCCATATACGAGCCATGTTGAAACAGTGGTACTGCTTCAACAACTAAGTTTGCCTTTCGGCAAGTGAAATTACTTCGTAGTGAAGTTTCTATGAAGTGATGTTTTGTCTTCGACAAAGTGAATGGCAAACTTAACATCACTGCTTGCAACATCACTTTTGCTTGCAAAAACATCACTTTAAACAAAGTTTAAAACATCACCAAAAGGAGAAATTTATAATGGCAAAGTTTGAAACACGCGTAACAGGAGATTTTTATTCAGTTGTTAAAAAAATTGAGAATGGTATAATTAACGGTTCTTTTACTGCTTCACTTGAAGACTCAAGTGATTTCAAAATAGGTGATGCACTTTGTAGTGTCCGTGTTTTTGAAAGATATAGTTACACAGGTTCAAACAGGGTGAGTCTTAATGTAACATTTTTTCAGAATAACAGTGATATTTTTATATCTGCAATTACATCTGGCGGAAGTCAGGGTGCGCTTTTCAAAATAAATACATTTGGCGAAGAAGCGTTTCTTGATAAAATAAAAGAATTGTTATAAGGGAGACTACTATGAATATTTTTTCACTAATCTTATTTCTTACATCAATTTTGTTTATTATATTAGGAGTAATCATTTATAAAGGTCATATAGAGCTTATACACTCATATCATCGGGAAAACGTTACTGATAAAATTGGTTATGGTAAGGCTATGGGTAAGGCGTTAATTATTTTTTCTATCCCTATGTTAATATCTGGTGTAATAGCTTTGTTTACAGAATCAGCATTACCAGTGGTAATTTTAATATTGGGTATGGTAGTTGGGTTTATACCTATTATTAGAGCACAACGAAAATATAACGGTGGTATGTTTTAATGAAAAAGAAAATCATATTAACAATAGTTATTATTTTAATATTATCTTTGGTCTGTGGTACAGTTTATTATATAAATGACTACTACAAAGCTGACGAAATGGCAGTTTCTTTGATTACTGCACCAAAGACAAATGTTACAATAACAGAAGAAAATGGTGTGTTCACATTTAAACCACAAAATGCAACCAAAGGCGTAATCTTTTATCCCGGTGGTAAAGTCGAAGCGACTGCTTACGCGCCTTTAATGCAGGCACTTGCAGAAAATGGTATTCTTTCTGTATTAGTTACAATGCCTGGGAATCTTGCGGTTTTAGATATGAATGCCGCAGATGGATTAAAAGAAAAGTACCCTGAAATTGAAAGTTGGTATATGTCAGGGCACTCATTAGGTGGTTCAATGGCGGCAAGTTATATTGCAGAAAACAGCAAAGAGTTTGATGGAATTATTTTACTTGCTTCATATTCAACTGCCAATTTGAGTAATTTGGGGTTAGATGTTCTTTCAATTTATGGCAGTAATGACGGTGTTCTTAATATGGAAAAATATGAAGAATATAAACCGAATTTACCGGAAGATTTTAGAGAAGTTGTAATTACCGGCGGATGTCACGCGTATTTTGGTGCTTATGGTGAGCAAGATGGTGACAAAAAGGCTACTATTACAAGAGAAGAACAAATTGAAATTACAGTAAATGAAATATTACAATTTATAAATAATTAAAAAAATTGCCCTGTTCGTGAAGAAAATACTTGACGAATGGGGCATTAAGTTTTAAAATATTTTTTGTTATAAATGATATACTATTTCTGGAGTTGATATAAATGATTAAAATTGGTCTTTATGGTTACGGTAATATTGCAAAAGGTGTAGAGTGTGCAATAATGCAGAATGAAGATATGTGTTTAACTTCTGTATTTACACGCCGTGACCCTGCTACTGTAAAGGTTATGACAGAGGGAGTTTCTGTTTATAATACCGATGATATTTTAAACCACAAAGATGAAATAGATGTTCTTGTTATGTGTGGTGGCAGTGCAACAGATTTGCCTGAACAGACACCAAAAATGGCAGAGTATTTTAATGTTGTTGACAGCTTCGACACCCACAAAAGAATACCTGAGCATTTCAGTAATGTAGACGAAAAAGCAAAAAAAGGTGAAAAGATAGCAATTATTTCTGTTGGTTGGGACCCTGGTATGTTCTCTCTTTTGAGACTTTACGGCAGTGCTATTTTGCCTGATGGTGCAGACTACACTTTTTGGGGTAAAGGCGTAAGTCAAGGTCACTCTGACGCTATAAGACGCATTGACGGTGTTATAGACGCAAGACAATACACAATCCCGGTAGAAAGTGCTTTAGAAGCAGTAAGAAGTGGCTCACAACCAGCTCTTACAACAAGACAGAAACATACAAGAGAATGTTTTGTTGTTGTAGAAGAGGGCGCAGATAAAGAACGCATTGAAAGAGAAATAGTTACTATGAAAAACTATTTTGACGAATATGATACAACAGTAAACTTCATTTCAATGGAAGAATTACAGAAAAATCATAGTGGTATTCCACACGGTGGTTTTGTAATACGTACAGGTAAAACAGGCAAAAATAAAGAGAATAACCATGTTATTGAATATAGTCTTAAATTAGACTCTAACCCAGAGTTTACTTCAAGTGTAATTGTTGCTTACGCAAGAGCTGCTTACCGTCTTAATAAAGAGGGTGACTGCGGTTGCAAAACAGTATTTGACATTGCACCGAAGTATCTTTCAGTTAAGTCAAATGATGAATTGAGAGCAAGTATGCTTTGATTTTCAAAAATTAGAATAGAAAATAAATTATCCTATCATTTTTAGTCGGTATTAAATCTAACTAAAAATGATAGGATAAACTATTTTTATTCATATAATACACTCACCCTAAGGCAGAATCTTTCGAAACTCAGAGTTCAGCACTTTTTCTAACAACTCCGTCAATTTCAGCTTGCTTTTTAACAGCTTTCGCAACGTCATAAGCGATTGTTTTATCGAGTGCAGATGGAATTATATTTTCTTCATTTAATTCATTTTCGGGAATATGCTCTGCGAGTGCTTTTGCAGCAGCGAGTTTCATATTCTCTGTGATTTTTGTAGCATTTGCGTCAAGCGTACCACGGAAAATACCAGGGAAAACGAGGACATTGTTAATCTGATTAGGAAAATCTGAACGACCTGTACCGACAATTCTTGCGCCCGCATTTTTGGCGATGTCAGGCATAATTTCTGGTGTCGGGTTAGCCATAGCGAAAACTATAGAGTCACTATTCATAGTTTTAATCATATCTTCACTTAATACATTCGGTGCAGAAACGCCTATAAAAACATCTGCATTTTTAATTGCAACAGAAAGGTTGCCCTTTAAATTCTCTTTGTTTGTAATTTTAGCAAGAGTAATTCTTTCTTCACCTAAAGAAATATCACTTTCTTCAATAATACCTTTTTTATCTACAAGCACCATATTTTTTGCACCTGCAGAAATAAGCATTTTAGAAATAGCAGTACCTGCCGCACCTAAACCATTTACAACGATTTTTGCGGTTACAATATCTTTCTTCACAACCTTTAATGCATTGAGAAGTGCTGCAAGAACAACAACTGCAGTACCATGCTGGTCGTCGTGAAATATCGGAATGTCACAACATTCATTTAATTTTTTTTCGATTTCAAAACATCTTGGAGCAGAAATGTCTTCTAAATTTATGCCACCAAAGCTACCTGAAATTAAAGAAATAGTTTTTACAATTTCGTCTGTATCTTTTGATTTAACGCAAAGAGGGAACGCGTCAACATCTGCAAATGCTTTGAAGAGTGCACATTTGCCTTCCATAACTGGCATACCAGCTTCTGGTCCAATATCACCAAGACCTAAAACTGCGGAACCATCAGTTATAACCGCAACAAGATTATTTCTTCTTGTGAGTTCGAATGATTTGTTGACATCTTTCTCTATTTCAAGACACGCTTCTGCAACACCAGGGGTGTATGCTAAAGACATATCTTCTCTTGTTCCTATAGGACAACGGGTAACTACTTCAATTTTACCGTTCCACTCGTAATGTTTTTTTAAAGACTCTTTTCTTATATCCATTTTATTTGTTCGCCTGTACTTTTAAATATGCGTTAATGAAACCGTCAATATCGCCGTCCATAACTGCGTTTATATTACCATTTTCAAAGTTTGTTCTGTGGTCTTTTGCAAGGGTGTAAGGCATAAATACATAAGAACGAATCTGGCTGCCCCACGCAATTTCTTTCTGAACACCTTTAATATCACTGATTTTATCAAGGTGTTCTCTTTCTTTAATTTCAATAAGTTTAGATTTGAGCATACGCATAGCAACTTCTCTGTTCTGGTGCTGACTTCTTTCAACCTGACAAGAACATACAATACCAGTAGGAATATGAGTAAGACGAACGGCAGATGAAGTTTTATTAACTTTCTGACCACCTGCACCAGATGAACGGTAAACATCCATTTTAATGTCTTCAGGTGCAATGTCAACTTCAATTGTGTCATCAATTTCAGGCATAACTTCAAGCGATGCAAAGGAGGTATGCCTTCTGCCTGATGAATCAAAAGGCGAAATTCTAACCAAGCGATGAACACCTCTTTCATTTTTAAGGTTTCCGTAGGCATGCTCTCCTGAAAATATCAACCCAGCACTTTTAATTCCAGCGCCGTCACCATAGTTTTTATAAATATGCTTTACCTCATATCCCATGATGTCAGCATAGCCTAAATACATTCTTTCAAGCATTTCAGCCCAGTCTTGAGATTCAGTTCCACCAGCGCCTGGATGTATTGTTATAATTGCATTATTTGCATCATATTTTCCTGATAATAATGCTGTTAATTCTAACTTTTCTACTTCTTTATCTAATTTATATGTACTCATTTATATAACTCCTAATTTTATTTTTTAATAAGAAAACATTCAATTAACACAATAAGAAGGTCAATTGCTCCAGGTATAACAATCGGCCAGAATCCATAATAAACATTTGGCGAAAAAGCATCATAAAGCATCCATACAGCACATAAAATCCCTACTGCATAAGTTATTAAAGCCCTGAATTTCCATTCGCCGAAACATTGAAAATCAGCAGTTTTTTTAGAAAGCCATAAAGGGATTACCGAAAGGAAAACATCAATCTGAAATCCGATAATTCCTGCTAAAAATACAACTGCCAAAACAATTCCAAATACTATAAACACAATTTATTTTCCATTCTTTGCTATTATAAGAACAAATGGAATAACCCAATGTTATTATATCATAATAATACATGACTGTCAATACCATATTTCTTTATTATTTCTCACATAATAAAAATATGAGTTACTTTAATTATCACGCAAAAGCAATGAATCTAATCAAAGCAAATCATTGCAAAAAAGCGCA
>CALAEU010000130.1 GCA_937891215.1 uncultured Clostridia bacterium | reverse complement strand
CAATAGTAGGTAGTAGGTACCACTTCCAAATTAACCGGTTGAATATCGTTAATATTCAATTCATTGTAGATTCAAATAATGATGTTTATATTATTGAAGCAGAGTGGCTTGCAAAAATCCTTTCTAAAACTGATTTAGAGGATTACGAATCATTACAATACTTTCAGAATGTTTTACAATCAAGTGGCATTATTTCTGCACTTATTGAGCGTGGCATTACTGAAGGTGATACAGTAAGCATTTACGACCTGGAGTTTGACTATGTGCCTTAATGAAAAAGAAATTTTAAATTCCACTTTATTTTCTTCAACTTCACTTACTAAAACTGAAGCAAAACAATACAGTCCTTTAACACTCGCCTTTTTAGGTGATGCAGTTTACAGTCTTTTAGTACGCGAAATGCTTTTAAAAACTGCCAACAGACCGACAAATGCACTTCATAAAGAGTCTATAAAATTAGTAAATGCAAATTGTCAGGCAGAAATGATAAAAAAAGTGTTGCCTCTGCTTACAGAAGACGAAGAAGCAATTTTTAAGCGCGGCAGAAATGCTCACAGTGGTCATGTACCAAAAAACCAGAGTGACGCGGATTACCGATACGCAACAGGTCTTGAAACACTTTACGGATATCTTTACTTAATTGGCGATTTCAAAAGAATTCTGTACATATTCAATATAAGTACAGGTGAAGAATATCTTGAAAAATCAACAATTATGGAATAATATTAAACAGACTATTATCGATTATATAATTATAGCTGTTGGTGCAGTTATATTTTCTCTTGGAATAGTAATGTTTTCTGCACCGAATAATATAGCCCCTGGTGGTGTTTCCGGTATTGGTACTATGTTAAACCATCTTTTTAACATTCCAATTGGTAGTGTTATTATAGCTTTCAACATTCCATTATTTATTTTTTCATTCAAAAAATTTGGCAAAAAGTTTTTTTATAAATCACTTTACGCTACTTTCCTTACTTCTACTTTAATAGATATTTTACCTTTCTTTTTAGAAAAACATTATATCTACTCACCGCTTTTAGCTTCAATTTTTGGCGGAGTCTCTATTGGTGTTGGTGTGGGAATTATATTTCTACGGGGTGGCACTACCGGTGGTGCAGATATTCTGGCAAAACTCATAAAACTCAGGCAACCCCACCTTTCTTTAGGCACACTGGTTTTTATAATAGATGCAGTTATTGTTGTCTCTACCCTTTTTGTCTATAGAAGTATTGAAGCACTTCTTTATTCTACTATTCTGTTTTTTGTAACATCAAGAGCGGTTGATGCTATAATTTTTGGTGCAGCAAGAAGTAAAATGCTTTTAATAATAACCTCGTCACCAGATGAAATTTCAAAAAAAATAATGGATGAAATTGGTCACGGTGTTACACTCATCCCTGCTTCAGGTGGCTACACAGACAGTAAAAAAACAATTATACTTTCAGTTGTAAGACCAAATGAAGTTGCCGAAATAAACAAATTTGTAAAAGAAATTGACCGTGGTGCTTTTACTGTGATTACAGAATCAAATGAAGTATTAGGCTATGGTTTTCAGAATAATTAGATTTTAATGAAAGGAACACACAATTTATGTCCCTTGTAACAAAAGAAAATATAAGAAACTTTTCTATTATTGCCCATATCGACCACGGCAAATCCACTCTTGCAGACAGACTTTTAGAACTCACTCAGTCTGTTGCCAAGAGAGATATGTCAGCACAATTACTTGACGATATGGACTTAGAAAGAGAGCGTGGCATTACAATAAAAGCACACGCAGTTAAGCTTGATTACAAAGCAAATGACGGGAAGACTTACCAATTGAACTTAATTGACACTCCTGGTCACGTTGACTTTAACTACGAAGTTTCTCGTTCACTTGCAGCGTGTGAAGGTGCAATTTTAATTATTGACGCCAGTCAGGGTATTGAAGCACAGACCTTGGGCAATACATATTTAGCCCTTGACCACAATCTTGAATTAGTACCTGTTATTAATAAAATCGACTTGCCATCTGCCGACCCTGAAAGAGTAAGTTTAGAGGTTGAAGATATTATCGGCCTCCCTTGTGAAGATGCACCGAGAGTATCAGCTAAAACAGGTCAGAATGTAGAACAGGTTTTAGAGAGAATCGTAAAAGATATTCCGGCACCCGAAGGTGATGACGATGCACCTTTAAGAGCTTTAATATTTGACTCTGTTTACGATAACTACAAAGGTGTTATTGTTTACACAAGAATTGTTGACGGTACAATTAAACCTGGTGACACAATGAAAATGATGGCAACGGGTGCAGAATTTACAGTTGTTGAAACAGGTTATATGAGAGCAACATCACTTGAACCTACAAAACAGTTATGCTCTGGTGAAGTTGGTTACATTACCGCTTCAATTAAAACTGTAAGTGATGCCCGTGTGGGTGATACTGTAACACTTGCAAGTAATCCGGCAAAAGAAGCATTACCTGGTTACAGACAGGCAACACCAATGGTTTACTGTGGTATTTACCCTGCTGACGGTGCTGACTATGAAAATCTTCATGAAGCACTTGAAAAATTACAGCTTAATGACGCTGCCCTTTCTTATGAGCCTGAAACTTCTGGTGCGTTAGGATTTGGGTTCAGATGTGGTTTCTTAGGTCTTTTACACCTTGAAATTATTCAGGAAAGACTTGAAAGAGAATACAATTTAGATTTAGTTACAACTATTCCGAGTGTTGTTTATAAAATACATTTGACAAATGGTGAAGTTATTGAAATTGATAACCCTACCCACTACCCTGACCCTGCAACAATTGATTTTTCAGAAGAACCTGTTGCAGATGCTCACATTTATTCACCACCTGAATATGTTGGTGCAATTATGGATTTATGCCAGGAAAGACGCGGTACATTTAAAAATATGGATTACATCTCTGCAGACCGTGTTGAACTCAAATACGATTTACCGCTTAATGAAATTATTTACGACTTCTTTGACGCATTAAAATCGAGAACACGCGGTTATGCTTCACTTGACTATGAAATTTCTGAATACAGAAAGTCAAATCTTGTAAAACTTGATGTTCTTCTTAACGGTAATATAGTTGATGCACTTTCATTTATGGTACACTCTGACAAAGCGTATGGCAGAGCAAGAAAGATTGCAGAAAAACTTAAAGATAACATTCCAAGACAGATGTTTGAAATACCGATTCAGATTGCTATTGGTGGCAAGGTTATTGCAAGAGAAACTGTTAAGGCGATGCGTAAAGACGTTCTTGCAAAATGTTACGGTGGTGACATTACAAGAAAGAAAAAGCTTCTTGAGAAACAAAAAGAAGGTAAAAAGAGAATGCGTTCATTCGGTACTGTTGAAGTGCCGCAGGAAGCATTTATGGCGATTCTTAAACTTGATGAAGATTAATCTTCATCAAGTGGTCAGTAAGTCAGTGAGTCAGTTGTCAGATTAGTGCTGAGTGCTGAATGCTGAGTGCTGAGTTAAGGAAGCCTTACGGCTTGATTGTAATTATTTATCAATAAAACAACAAAGTTCTATCATTTTCAATTTGCGAAAATGATAGAACTTTGTTTATTTTATAGATTAATGAAAACAGATAATTATTCAACG
>CALAEU010000129.1 GCA_937891215.1 uncultured Clostridia bacterium | reverse complement strand
TTGCAAGTAAATCAAACAAAACTCAGTTAATTGATTTCGGTCAGTTAACTGAGTTTTTTTCTTTGTGTGTTTACTAATTTCTAATTCCTAATTCCTATTTCCTATTTCCTATTTCCTAACATCTAACACCTAACACCTAACCACACTAGCCACACTAGCCATACTAGCCATACTTGCACACTTGCATACTTGCAACTTGCACACTTTTTTATTGACATAACCTGACATTTATGGTATATTTAGAATGATAAATTATTAACAGATATTTGTGATATTTTGTTGAAATTTTATGCAGAAATGACAAACGGGGTGCGGTATGCAGTTTTTAGAGTCGTTAAAAGAATATGGTTGTAATATAGATGTCGGTCTTGACAGAATGAAAGGCAAAGTTGACTTTTATAAGCGTCTTCTTTTTAAATTTCCTGAAGTAATCGAAGAGAATGAATTTCGTTTTCTTATAGAGGCAAACGAGATTGACAGAGCAATTGAAAGAACACACTTGATTAAAGGCGTTACAGCAAATCTTTCAATTGATTCACTTTATAACAGTTACACAAAAATTGTGGATTTTTTAAGACAAGGGAACCCACAGGCGGCACTTGAGGAATTTGACAAAATAGAAAATTTACAAAAAGAACTTGTAGAATTTATAAAAAATAATGCAGGTTGATTTTCATTCCCTCTGAAGAAAATCAATTATACATAAGGAGCGAAAAATTGTGGCAGAAGAGAAAAAAAGATTATTAATAGCAGATGACAGTTTTATTGACAGAGAAATACTTCATCATATTTTAGAGAATTACTTTGAAATTACAGATGCAAAAAATGGATACGAAGCACTTGACATACTTACTAAAAAAGAAGTTAAATTTGACGCTATGCTTCTTGACGTTGTTATGCCATTGATTGACGGTTTTTCAGTTTTACAACTTATGCAGAACAATGGTCTTACGGGTATTCCGATTATTATGATGACTGCAGAGGCAACTAAAGAGAATGTTCGCCGTGCAGCAGAATTTGGTATAACTTCTTTTGTTTCAAAACCATTCGATGGCGAAATGGTTTTAGAAAAAGTACATACACTTCTTGATATTGAACCAAGAAACACAAATGTTTACAGCGGACCTTTGAAAGAGTTCGATATTAATGATACAAACATTTTTATAGGCAGACTTACAGGTGTTTATAAAGATTATTTGAAAAATAAAGGTGTGAGTGATGAAAAGTTCAAACGCGTTTCAGAACTCACCAGAATTCTTATGAATGAATATGGTTCGCAATTTGTTGGTGACGAATATGAACCGGCAAAAATCAATATGATTACAACTGCAGCATATTTCTATAACCTTGGTTATATGACTATTCCTGACAGATGTATTGATTTCCCTAAAAAGAATGAAAGCGATTACAGAATGTTCCAGAAGCATACAACTGCGGGCGCTAAATTTGTAAGAATGAATACTTCGTCAAGTTGTGCATATTTCTGTGCAGTTTGCAGTGATATCTGTATGTATCACCACGAAAGGGCGGATGGAACAGGGTTCCCACATCAACTTACATCAGAAGAAACTCCAATTCACGCACAGGTTTGTGCATTTGCTATGCAGTTCGATGAGATTTTCTGTAAGTTAGATGATTTCACAAGACAAAACTTCAATATAGCAATAAGTCAGTTGTCTGTTGATGCAGGAGCATTCTCTGAAGAAATTTATAAACTTGCAAGAGAATGTAAAGGAACTATAACAGATTTTTACAGAAACAGATTTGCACAAGGTTAATAAATTATTTATATTCCGGTAATAAGGCGGTGTACGGGTGAAGACCAAAATAAATAAAAAGTGGAAAGTTATGGCGATAGTTTCAGGTGTTTTAATTGCAGTTTTAGGTGCTATTGCTGTAGTTGGTTATATTTATGAATTCAGTCAGATGGTTTATAAAGAAAGGGCGTATCATCTGAATGAGACTGCAGCTCAGATTACTGAGACAGTTGATGTTGCTCTTGACGAGCAATGGGCGTTATTACAGATGATGTCTATTCGTTACCCGAGTTTTGATAGCCTTACAACTGAAGAATGTCTGTCGAAAATATCTGTTATGGAAAAAAAGATTGACCGCGAAGGTCTTGTTTTTGGTATTGTAGATGAAAGTGGTAATGTTTTCGCCTCTGCGGATGATAATACTGTCTTTACTTTAGGTAGTTTGAAGGTTTCAGAAATAGAAGAGAAAACATTAGAGATTTTAAAACCTGTTGTAAATTCAGATGTTGAATATATGACATTCATAATGAAAAATGATGCACCTGTTACTTTAGGCGATGGCAGAGTAATTACACATACGGTTGTTTTCTGGAAGATGGATTATTATAAGAGTATTTTCCATACGCAGGCCTATGGTGAAGAAAATAAAATTTTCATAAGAGGTAATGACGGTAAAAATATTTATGTAGAGTCAGAAAAGTATAAATTTATAAACAGTTTTGATTATATGGAAATTTACCCGAATGTTACACGGGTAAATGGTAATACAATTCAAGAGATTGAAGAAAATATAAAAAATGATAAAAGCTCAGTTACTGCTATAAAAGTAAATGGTGACAAAAGTACATATTTTATAACCGTTCAACCAATGCGTAACAACAACTGGGATTTGGTTATGGTAGTACCTGAAGAATTTGTAAGTGCAGAAACAATTGACTTTGCTAGTGCCATTGTAGATACTGCAGCGTTTTTAGCACTTATTATTTTTGCCGGTACTTTATTCCTTGCGATTTATATTGTGAAAAGTAAAAACCAGAATTTACTTTTGAAACAGGAACGCGAATATTCTGAAGCACTCGCACATTCTGTAGAAGAAGCAAAAAATGCAAATATGGCAAAAACCAAATTTTTATCACATATGTCGCACGATATAAGAACACCTATAAATGGTATTATAGGTATGATAGGTAAAGCAGAAAGGAATATTGAAAGTCCTGAAGTTTTAAAGGATTGCCATAAAAAAATAAGAATGGCGGCTGAACATCTTTTAGGTCTTATTAACGATATTCTTGATATAACAAAACTTGAAACCGGTTTGAATGAAGAAAAAGATGAACCATTCCCGATGAGTTGTATGCTTGATACTTGTTGTTCAATTATCCGTGGTCAACTCGAGGGTAAAGATGTTGAATTGAAAACTGATTTTACTAATATTCAGCACGATGGTGTTATCGGTAATAAATTACACATCCGTCAGATTCTTCTTAATATTTTAAGTAATGCAGTAAAATATACTGATAATGGTTATATTTATTTCAAATGTGATGAAATTGCTTTTGAGGAAGAGAAAGCAACATACAGAATTGAAATAACAGATACAGGTATAGGTATGCACAAAAATTATCTTGAGCATATTTTTGAACCATTCTCAAAAGATGAACTTGAAGACAGAAAACACCGTCTTGGTACAGGTCTTGGTATGTCAATTGTTAAAAATAATGTTGACAAATTAGGCGGAGAAATAACTGTTGACAGTAATCTCGGTTTAGGTAGTACATTTGTTGTTACTTTGACATTGAAAACAACAACTTTAGATGTTGTTTGTGATGCAGTAAAAGAAAAAGTAAAACCTGCCGAAGATGTTACAGGTATGAAAGTTCTTTTGGTTGAAGATAATGAACTCAACATAGAAGTTGCTTTAATGCTTTTAGAGGATGCAGGAGTAAAGGCGGATGTTGCTAAAAATGGTAAAGAAGCGGTTGAAAAATTTCTTGCTTCAAAGGCTGGAGATTACGACCTTATTCTTATGGATGTTATGATGCCTGTTATGAATGGTTACGAGGCGACAATTAAAATAAGAGAATCCGACCATCCTGTAGCAAAAACTATTCCTATTATTGCACAGACCGCAAATGCATTCCAGGAAGATATAAAAAAGGTTAAAGAAGTAGGAATGAATGCCCACATTTCTAAACCTATTGAAGAAGAAAATCTTCTTAAAGTATTATCACAGTTCAAAAAATGATGTATGAAAGAGTGTGGTTAAAACTGCACTCTTTCTATTATTTTCATATTGAAAAAGTGTTTGTTTTGTGTTATAATAAAATGAAATATTTTGTTCGTAATATTTGAAAGGAGTTCAGCGATGATAAGACCGGATAATCAGAGTTGTTACCTCTATTTTAAAGAATGTACTAAAGATTTTGGTTCATATAGCGTAATTGAAAATTATGGTAATATGATTAGTCATAAAAAATTCCTTAAAGATGTTGATGCTATTGCGGGGTATCTTGATAAGAATAATATTAAAAGGGGAGATGTTGTAACTATTTTCCTCCCTAATATTCCGCAAAGTTTTGCGGCGTTTTATGCGGTTAATAAAATTGGTGCTATTGCAAATATTGTGCATCCATTAATGACACCAAATATTTTAGAAGAAATTTTAGAAAAAACAAAATCAAAAGCAATTTTTGTTTACGATATGATAATGGACCCTTGCAAGTCCGTTCTTGACAAGTTTGATGGTATTACAATTGTTTGCAGTACATCTGATTATGTCAGCACAGTTGCAAAACCTGTTTTTAAAGTGTTTGAAAAAGTAAAAGTAAAAACAGAAATTACAAATCAGAAAAAAATTGCTTATAATACAATTACTCATTTAAGTTTTATTGCCAAAGCGGTACAGAATAATGGTGATGAAACTGCGGTGTATCTCCACGGTGGCGGTACAACAGGTAAAAGTAAAACTATCTGTCTTTCGTCAAATAACCTTAATGCACTTGCATTTAAACTCAGTTTTTTAGATTCACCGCACAGACCTGGTGAAGAATTTTCACTTATAGTTTTACCTCTTTTTCACGCATTTGGTTTAGGTGTTGCAATGCACTTCAGCATGTGTGCAGGTTTTACCTGTATTGGTATGCCACAATTCTCACCTGAAAAGGCTAACAAATATTTGAAGAAATATAATGTGAGTTATGTTTTAGGTGTTCCTAATATGTTCAAAAAGATGTATGAAGCATCTAACTTTGAAGGTGAACATCTTAAAAATCTTCGTCTCTTGTGGGCAGGAGGCGATATGGTAAGTGAAACATTCCTTAACGAATTTAACTCTGTTCTTCAGAAGTGGGGCAGTAAGGGTAAGCTTTTACGCGGTTACGGTCTTACAGAGGTTTCTTCTGTTTGCACTGCCAATGTAGCGGGTGCTTATAAAGAAAACTCTATTGGTCGCCCACTTGCAGAATTAAGAGTTGAAATCTGGGATGACAGACACAAAAAATTACAACCTAACACAATTGGTGAAATTGTTGTAAGCGGCGATACAGTTATGAATTGTTATTTAGACAAGAGTGACGACTGTTTCTATTTTGACCGTAAAGGTAATAAATGGGTGCTTACAGGTGACCTTGGTTATATGGATGAAGATGGTTATTTCTTCTTTACCGGTCGTAAAAAGAGAATGATTATTATTTCAGGTTACAATGTTTATCCTAATGATATAGAAAGCGAAATTTTAAAACTGGATTATATAAATGAGGCGTGTGCAGTACAGGGGTATATAGATGCCAAACCTGTTATAAGACTTTTTGTTTCACTTAATAACCCTGACTCAAATCACGATGAAGTTATAAAGAATCTTAAAGAGTATTGTAAGAATACACTTGAAAAATTTGCACAACCATCAACTATTACTATTATGGATAAATTGCCAAGAACACAAATGGCAAAAATCGACTTTATGAAGCTTACAGATACACCACCAGCTCCAGTTCCGACTAAAAAGGAATTGCGTGAAGAACGCCGTGAGGAGAAAAAAGCACAAAAAGAGTATAACGAGCGTAATAAGGATTGATAAAAATAAAACGAGTGTTCGACATAACAATGTCGGACACTCGCTCTATTTAATTCAATAAATAGACACTGAAATTCAGTACTCCTGCAAAAATCAACCAAAGAATGTACGGAATGTTAAGATAACCTGCAACCTTGTTTATTTTAAAATATTTCACTGTGTAAACTACAACTAATGCTAATAAAATAACAAGCCATATAAATGCGAACAGATATTCTCTGAAACTGAAGAATATAAAAGACCAGCAGAAATTAAATAAAAGACTTATATAATAAGTTATTAGCGCTCTGTTCTTTTTACCTGTGTTGTAATCAGTTGTTTCAATTAAATATGCAGAAACACCCATTAAAGTATAGAGAATAGTCCACGCGACAGGGAACACCCATGGTGGTGGCGTAAATGAAGGTTGCACCGCAGTAGCGGTAAATTCTTCGTTTGCACTTCTTGTAGCAAATCCTGAAATTATACCGACAAGAAGAGGAATAGCAAGATTTTTAATAAGTAATTTCCAGTTGATATTTTCTTTTAACTTTTTAAAAAAATCCATAATATACACCCCGAAAAATAATGTTAGTATATATTATGAATTTTTATGGCTTGTATATGCAAAAGAAGTGAAAGTCCAAAAAACTTTCACTTCTTTTAATCTTTTTAAAATTCTGAGAATGGAGTTGAAATTCTGCTTAATCTGAAGTTTATTGCTTCTCTTGAACGATTGAAACGATAAATGCTAAAAGCAAGTCCTATACCGATGTAAAGGCATAGTGTACTTGACCCACCTGCACTGAAGAATGGTAAAGTAATACCGATAACAGGTAAAATCATAAAGCACATACCTATGTTGATAAGCACTTGTGCTGAAATCATTGTAGCAATTCCGTAACAGAAAATCTGTGTTGAGAAGTCACGGGTGTTTTTACCGATTTTTATTAAGTTGTAAACAATGAGGAATAAAAGTCCTAAAGCAATCATACAACCGAAAAAACCTGTTTCTTCACCGATTGCTGTAAAAATCATATCGTTCTCTCGTTCCGGAACGAAACCACCTTGTGTATAAACACCTTTTGTAAAACCTTTCCCCCAGAAACCACCTGAACCGAGAGCATTTAAACCGATTAATTGCTGGTAACTTTCATTAGTGAATAGTTCGGGTTTGAAAAGTGCCAAAAATCTGTTTTTCTGGTATTCGCTGAATACGAACATCCATATAAGCGGAGATGATGCTAAAACAAGAAGTCCGCCACAAGCGAAATAACCCCAGTGAAGTCCTGCAAAAAATAACATACCAATAGTCATAATGATAAATATAAGAGCAGAGCCCATATCACCGGTAAGAACAACAAGTCCTACAGGAATCATCGCGTGAACGCCTAAAGCTATAATTGATTTTAAAGAGTTTATTCTGTCTCTTACGAGTTCGAGGTGCATAGAGTAAGTTATAAGAAAACCTATTTTTACAAGTTCTGATGACTGAAAATAAAAATCACCGATTACAAGCCAGCATTTTGAGTCAGGACGCGATTCAGGGGCAGCACCAAAAATAAGCGTAATAATCATAAGAATGATACAAAAAGCCGCTATAATCGGCCATAGTTTCATTATAAATTCGTAGTCTATGGCAGATATAACCAGCGTTAAAATAATACCTAAAACTGCCGCAATAATCATAACAATTGCGTCGCGCTGAATAACTTCACCATCTTCAAGGCGAAACCTTGTAGCAGTGTAAACCATAAGTGTCCCAAAAATAGAAGTTGCTATTATTAAAATCATTAATGTTAGTAGTGGGGATATTGATTTTTCTAACCGCTTATCAAAATTAGAACAAGAAATTATAGACGTGAAAAACGGTGGATTTGTAAGTGGTAGTGAAGCTAGTTTAAATGCTGGCGAACTTGAAAAAATTGGGCTTCTTGATGATAAAATTGATAATGTTATTGAACAATTAAATAAAATGGAACTTCCTAAGTGGATTGTAAAGGTTCAAGATTTTGAAGCTTCATCTCCAAATCTATTTATTAAAAAGATAAATGAATTAATGAATGAAATTAGTAAAGTTCAAGAAGATGTTGCTTTACTTAAAGTCACACAAGATGGGTTTCAAAACACTTTAGAAAATTCTGGTTCAATGGATGCAAGTAGTGCGATTTCAAAAATTAATGAGTTAGAAGATTTAGTGAAAAAAGCTAAACCAACTGTTAATTATTCTGAAATTGAGTCTTTTGTTAATCGTAAATTAGATTATTTAGAAGAAGAAAGAATAAAGGAATTAGAAAAGTTCGAGAAAAAAGTGTTTGATGAAGTTACTAATAGTAATAATAATCAACCAGTGGAAACTGAAACTAAGATTTCTCAAGAATTAGAAGAAAGATTAAAAGTTTTAGAAGAAAATAGTTATAAACTTATGAGCGGGGCATTTAAAAACGCTAATGGTAAGAAGGTTAAACCTGCTTTAACAAATGAAAATCAACTTGCTTTATTTGGCGATGAACTTGTTCCACCGGTTGAAGAAGAAATTATAGTTAGTGAAGAAATTATTGAAAATATTCCTCAAGAAGTTGTAAGCAGTGAGACTAATTTAGAAACTGCTGAACCAGAGGTTGTTACTGAT
>CALAEU010000128.1 GCA_937891215.1 uncultured Clostridia bacterium | reverse complement strand
GGTCTTCCGAACGATACGTCGGATTCCTTCCGGAACACCGTGGACAAAATCGTGTCCCTCGATCCGGAAAATATCACCGTCCACACGTTCAGCGTGAAGCGTTCGGCGGAACTCCGTTCCGAAGGCGTGTTCGACCGGAGCGGGGAAATTGCCGCCGCCAGCGTGGACTATTCGCAGACGATCCTGCCGGAAGCGGGGTATCTCCCGTACTATATGTATCGTCAGAAGAACACCGTCGGCAATCTTGAAAATGTCGGCTGGTGCAAAGAAAATAAAGAATGTTACTACAATGTTTATATGATGGGTGATTGTCAGACTGTTTTGTCTGCTGGTGCTGGTAGTGTTACAAAATTGAAAGAGCCTTGTGGCAGACAGATTGAAAGAATTTTTAATTTTAAATTCCCATTTGAATATATTGACAGATTTAATGAACTTATAGAAAGAAAAGACAGAATAAATACATTTTTCAAGGAATATCCTATAAAAAGGGGGTAAAACCTATGTCTAACATCAATAACAATCTCGAGTATATTGTAGAAAAGGCAAAAAATCCTGGTATTTTTGTTCAGCAATGTGAAGAGAGATACAACAGAATAATTGAAAACATTGCAAAGAAAGTTGCAAGTGACAGTAAAATAGAAATTATTATGCTTGCAGGTCCTAGTTCTGCGGGTAAGACTACTACTGCAAAGAAAATAAGAGAAGCATTAAAGAAAAATGGTGTGAACAGTTACGCTATTTCTCTTGATGATTTTTATCTTAATAACTGCGATGCACCTCGTTTTCCTGATGGTACACCTGATTTTGAAACTGTTCACGCACTTGATATTCCGTTCTTTTATGAAGTTATGGAGCAGATTTTAGAAACAGGTGAAGCCGATTTGCCTGAATTCGACTTTTTAACTGGCAGAAGAAAAGAAGAGTTTAATCATATTAAAATAAATGAAAGAGAAGTTATTATAGTTGAGGGGCTTCACGCACTAAACCCTATTATTACAAAAGATTTACCAAGCGACAGGCTTTACAAGATATATATAAATGTTTCTTCAAGAATTTATGATAATAATAAAGAGATTATTTTAAACAAGAGAAATATGCGTTTTATACGCCGTCTTGTAAGAGATTATAATTTCAGGGGTAATTCTGTCGAAAAAACATTTGAAATGTGGGTTACTGTGCGTTATGGGGAAGATACTTATCTGTTTCCTTACAGACATAATGCAGATGTTAAAATAAATACTATTCACCTTTATGAAACTTGTATTTTAAAAGAAACTGCAGTTAAACTTTTAAGTGAAGTAGAAAAAGAGTCTGCTTTTTATAAAGAATCGCAAAGACTTGTAAGAAATCTTGAGCGTTTCCCTGAGTTAGATAAAAATTATATTCCTGAAAATTCACTTTTAAGAGAATTTGTTAAATTTTAAGGCGGTGACAAATTTTGGCAAAAGATAAAGCATTTGAGAAACAGAATGTGCTTAATGGTGCTATGATTCTTGTTGTGGCAACTGCACTTGTTAAAATTATTGGTGCGATTTATAAAATTCCACTTACAGGTATTATAGGTTCATTGGGGCGTGGCTATTTTGCTTCTGCATATAACATTTACACACCAGTTTATGCTATTTCTATGGCGGGGCTTCCTGTTGCAGTTTCTGCAATAGTTTCAAAAAATGTTGCTCTCGGCAGATACCGTGATGTAAAACAAGTTTTTAAAGTAACATTTCCATTGTTTTTAGCTTTAGGTGTAATTGGTACAGCAGTGTTATTATTTTTAGCAGAACCTTATGCGGCATCAGTAAAATCCCCAATGTCAATTTACAGTATTTACTGTATTGCACCTTGTGTGCTTTTCTGTTGTGTTATGAGTACTTACCGTGGTTATTACGAGGGTCTTAACAATATGTTCCCTACTGCAATTTCGCAGGTGCTTGAGTCACTCGGAAAACTTGTTTTTGGTCTTTCACTTGCTTATGTAGTTATTGATTATGGTACAAAGCAAATTGAAGCAACAGGTTCTGTATTCGGTTTTGAAGTTAAAACAGAAGCGGACGCAGCAATTATTTATGCTCTTGCCGCCGCCGCCGCAGTTTTCGGCGTTACCTTAGGTACAGTAGCCGGTACAATTTATGTAATGTTAAGACATAAATTCAAAAAAGATGGCATTACAAAAGAAATGCTTATTAATTCACCACTTCCCCAAAGCAGAAAATCTACTGTAAAAGATATTGTTGCAATAGCAGTTCCTACTGCAATAAGTTCAGTTGTTATAAACATAACAAATGTTATAGATACAATAATGATTCAGAACAGACTTTCAACTGTTGTTGAAAAAAGTTATGAAACAATCATGGGTATTTATGGTGATTCAATAACTGCAGGTGGAATTGTTAGAGAAAACATTCACACATTCCTTTATGGAGCTTATGACGTTACACTGGATTTTAGAAATCTTGTTCCTACGATTATGATGACATTGGGAGTAAGTGCTATTCCGATTATTTCTGCCGCAGTTGCAAAAAAAGACTTTAAATTAGTCGGCGATACAGTAAATACTGTTTTCATAGTCTTTTGCATAAGCTTCAAAAGCTGCGTCAACCGCTTCTTTTAATGTCTGTAAGCCGTGGGTTACCTCAACAACGTTTGCACCTAAAATCTTCATTCTTGCAACATTGGGTGCCTGCTTCTTGATATCAACAGAGCCCATGTAGATG
>CALAEU010000127.1 GCA_937891215.1 uncultured Clostridia bacterium | reverse complement strand
TTTCATTCCAGGCATTAGGTTCAAGTATAAGTATAATTGTGGGTAAACTTTTAGGTGCCGGTAAATTCGAAGAAGCAATTTCCACTGTAAAAAAGATGTTTGCCTTTACACTCTTTGCAAGTGTAATTGTAGGAGTTTCAATTTATTTGGCAAGTAACCCTATATTAATGCTTTACAACACTTCAGAGGAATCAAAGAATTATGCAGAATTCTTTATGAAGACGGTTGCATTTGTTGTTCCTATAAATGCATTTGCCCACGCCTCCTATTTCACATTACGAAGTGGCGGAAAAACATTTGTAACTTTCCTGTTTGACAGTGTTTTCCTTTGGGGCTTTGTAGTTCCTCTTGCATTTGCACTTTTCTATATAAGTCACCTTTCAATTTTTATTATATTCCCTATTGTTCAATGTACAGATATAATAAAAGATATTATAGGTTTTATATTTATAAAGAAAAAAGTGTGGGTAGTAAATATAGTTAATTAAAAATAGAAATCCCCTATGAAGAAATCAAAATTCTTCATAGGGGAAATTTGTTTTATTTAACTAACAGTCGGGGTTGCTTCTTCTTGTTTTGTTTTCTTTCCTTCCGCTGCCCAACGCGCTTTTTTAGCAACTTTATATTCATACATATTGTCATCCATACGTTTCATAAAACCGTCGCTATATTTTTCTTTACCAACTGTAAACTGAGCATAACCATAAGAGAACGATAACTCGTAAGGATACTCACCGGATTCATTATTGGCATTTGCAGCATCTGTAAGCTTCTGCATAAGAGATTCAATACTGTCACTGTCAAGCATAGGAGTTATAATAATAAACTCGTCACCACCATAACGGGCAGCAAAATTCATTTTGCCTAAATTATCTCTTAAAATTTTACCTACCTGTGATATTGCATCGTCACCGACATGGTGACCGAAATTATCATTTATCTGCTTGAATTTGTCCATATCAAGCATTATACCTGTAATGGTCTTACCCATCTTTTTATATTTATCATTTTCATTAAGACCTGTAAGATAATCGTCTAAATATCTTCTGTTATAAACACCGCTCAAACGGTCAATATACGCAGATTCTGACTGTGTACTTGCATAAAGACCAACAAGCGAAATTGTAACTACCATTGCAATAATTGCAGTACCAGGTAAGAGCCATTGAACTACAGCACCTATAAAAATAGGAGAAATAATAAGTGCAATTGGCATAATCATATATTTGTTGATTCTTTTTCTGTTTGAATAAATATAAACAACACCAAAGATAACATAAGCTACAGTTGCAACTGCTGGTAATACCCACAACCATTCTCTTGAATATGTATTATTTTCTTTAACGGTAAATACCCAACCTGTAAATGGTGTAGTCCAGATTGAAGCTAACGCGAAAATTGCAGGGAATGAAATGATTTTTGCATATCGTTTTACACGCCTTGGACTACCAAACATTCTGTAAACTGCATATAAGCACCAAATGTAACCAAATACTACATTTATTGAGAAGTATATAACATTAAGGAACATATTTATACTGCAGTCAATTGTAGCCCCTAATTCAGCATTACTTATAAGACTCGCAAAAATGCGCTCCTTATCCCAGAGATTTGTACCTGCTTCAATAAAGCACTGAACAATAGCTAAATCGAGCATGATTACAAACAACTTCTGATCTAACACGAAACTGTTTTTAACACTCTTGTGTTGCATTCTCAGAAATATTAATAAAAGCAAGGCAGAACAGTTAACGATAATGTTCTCCATTGCATATTTTGTTACGGGTTCTATCAGAACCACCCCTTTTATTCAAAAAATTCAATAATAAATTCAAAATCACACAATATTTTGTGAGATACATTTAAAATTCACATCATATTGATTATACCACAAATGTTTTTTATTTCAACCATTTTAGGTAAAAATGTTCAAAAAAATTGAAAATTTTTTGTTAATATCCACTATAAACCTACAGGGAATTAAGGGAAATAAAACGACAAAAAGTTGCCTTTTTGTCGTTTTATTTAATAATTCTTAATACAAGATATTGTGTTTTATTTTACTCCGAAATATTTTTCAGCATTTCTGAATGAAATATCTTTAACAACTTCACTCAAAAATTCCATATCATCAGGGTATTTACCCTCTTCAACCAAATCACCAATAATTTCGCAGACAATTCTTCTGAAATATTCATGTCTTGGGTAAGACAAGAAGCTACGGGAATCTGTTAACATACCAATGAATTTAGCAAATGCACCAAGGTTCATTAAAGAACTCATCTGAGCACGCATACCGTCATAGTTATCATTAAACCACCACGCAGTACCGAACTGAATTTTAGATGCTGCTTCATCCGTCTGGAAGTTACCGAGCATTGTACCTAAAACCTGATTATCTTTAGGGTTAAGTG
>CALAEU010000126.1 GCA_937891215.1 uncultured Clostridia bacterium | reverse complement strand
TATTTGAAGATTGTTCTAAAAAAGCTAAAGATTATAGTTATCAGATTAATGATGATATACTTGAAATTTTAGCTATTTCAGAATCAACACCAGGCCCTATTTCTATAAATACAGCTACATTTATTGGATATAGAGTAGCGGGTTTTTTAGGTGCATTTTGTGGAACAATTGGTTTAGTATTACCAGCATTTATAATTATGCTTGTTGTATCAACTTTATTAAGAAATTTTCAGGATAATAATATAGTTCAATATGCTTTTCAAGGCATAAGAGCAGGTGTTTTAGCTTTAATTATAAGTGCGTTATATAAAATGTATAAACAAGTTCCTAAAAATTTAATTTCATATTCTTTTATCTCTTCAACTGGAGGTTCTTTACAACCATTTAAAACTAATAAAAGCAGTAATATAAACAATCCTTTTAATAATTTCATACTCTTTAAGAGCATCGGAATTCGCAGCATCAAGGTAGTTATACTGTAACTGAACAAAATCCCACTCGTAATTTTCTAAAAGTTCTTTAAATAACTCCATATCACCGTGAAATGAAAAACCTAAATGTTTTATTTGACCTTGAGCTTTCTTTTCTTTTAAATTTTCGTAAGCATTAACAGATTTGAAAGTCTGCCATATATCTCTGTTAAGACTGTGGAGAAGATAAAAATCAAAATATTCTGTTTCGCATTTTTTAATTTGTTCATTAAAAAGTTCATCAACAGTTTTGCCATCATTTTTTATAGCCCAACCAGGTAATTTGGTTGCTAAATTATAGGTCTCTCTTGGGTATTTTTTGAGAATTTTACCTGCAAATATTTCAGATTCTCCACCGTGATAAACATAAGCAGTATCAAAATAGTTAACACCATTTTTATACGCCAAATCAACAAGTTTTTCTGCTTCTTTAAAATCAATATCTTCTTTACCCTCGTAAAGTTTAGGAAGTCTCATAAGACCAAATCCTAATTTTGAAACTTTGCCTTTAATATTTGAAAATTCGCTGTATTTCATAAAGCCTGCTCCTTTTTAAAGAATAGCTTAATTATACAATACAGCGAATTTTTTTACAATACAATGTTAAAAAATAGTTTCAATAATTCTGTCTGAACAATCAGGGGAATATTTGAAATAATCAATATGGTCACCAATGTAAAAATAGTCAGGTTCTGGTGTCGGGTAATCTGCATTAAACGATTCGACAATAATCAGTTTGAACTTCATTTTTTCAGGAATGATGCTTTTAATATATACACTCGCTTGCTGACCTACTTCTACATTAGATGTGTACTCTGCAAGACCAGCAAGGTTTGGTGCTAATTCAATGAAAATTCCATAGTTTTCAACACTTCTTATAATTCCGCTTACAGTTTCACCAACTGAAAAATTCTGTGCATTTTCTTTCCATGTGCCTAAAAGTTCCTTGTGAGAAAGAGTAACGCGATTATCTTCGTCGATATCCTTAATAATAACTTTGATTTCATCACCAACAGAAAATCTTACATTTGGGTGTGGTATTCTCGAAACAGAAATATTGTCAATTGGTAAAAGTGCGTTTATACCACAACCTATATCACAGAATACCCCGAAATTCTCAAGGTGTGTAACAGATGCACTTATAATATCACCAACTTTGAATTCTGGAAGTTTGAGTTGATAAAATCTGTTCTGCAATATTTTCCTGCTTAAAATTGCAGTAAGTTTTCCATTTATTTCTTTAATATCTGTTATTATAAATTTTACTGGTTTATTGACTCTTGCAATAATTGCAATATCTCTCGTAGTACCTTCGTCAATTCCTACCGCGCATTCTGAACGGGGTATAATTCCTTCAATGAACCCAAAGTCTATATGTAAATTATGCTCTTTGTCGCAAGATGAAGCCCTTGCTTCAATTGGTAATCCTTTCTGATACGCTTCTTTGAAATTTTCAAATGAGGAAATAGCCTTTTTATTTTCTTCTGTCTTGATTAAAAAACCTTCTGGTAAATACAACGACATTTATTATCACCTGTTTCCATTTTTTTAATGTTTACTCTTTAATTTTATGTTTGATTGTGTTATAATATTTCAAGTTATTGCATTTTTATTTGAAAGGCGGAGTGAATTTGGATATTCGTGTCGGTGATAAATTAGAAATGAAAAAAACACACCCCTGTGGCGAGAAACTTTTTACAGTTCTTCGCTCAGGTATCGACTTTCGTCTTCGTTGTGATAAATGTGGAAGAGAATTTTTAATTCCAAGAGTAAAAGCAGAGAAAAATATTAAGAAAGTTATAAGAGTAGAAAACAATGATAGATAAATTAGAACAAGTTGAATTAAGATTTGAAAAAGTAAATGAGCTTATTTGCTTACCCGAAGTTGTAAGCAACCAGACTCAATATAAAGAACTTATGAGAGAACTTAAAAATCTTACCCCTGTTGTTGAATGTTTCAGAGCGTATAAAGAAGTAGACAAAACAGAAAAAGAAGCATTTTCACTTCTTAATGATGGCACTCAGGATAAAGATTTCAAAGAACTTTTAGAAGAAGAATATAAAGAGTCAAAGCAAAAAAAAGAGGAGTTGTATTCTGAACTAAAAACGCTACTTTTACCTAAAGACCCGAACGACTATAAGAATGTTATTATTGAAATCCGTGGCGGTGCAGGTGGTGACGAAGCGGCACTTTTTGCTGGTTCACTTTTCAGAATGTACTCAATGTATGCTGAAAGTCGTGGTTGGAAAACCGATGTTATGAATATAAACGAAACAGGTCTTGGTGGCATTAAAGAAATCAGTTTTATGATTGAGGGTGAGGGTGCTTATTCCCGTTTTAAATTTGAAAGCGGTGTTCACCGCGTTCAGCGTGTGCCTGAAACAGAATCGGGTGGCAGAATTCACACTTCAACGGTTACAGTCGCAGTTTTACCTGAGGCAGAAGAAGTTGATATTGCAATTGACCCGAGCGATTTACAGATAGATACATTCCGTGCAAGTGGTGCTGGTGGTCAGCACGTTAATAAAACGGAATCTGCAATCCGTGTTACTCATATTCCTACAGGTACTGTTGTTGAGTGTCAGGATGAAAGAAGTCAGTATAAAAATAAAGATAGAGCTTTAAAAATTCTCCGTTCAAGACTTTTAGAGGTAGAACGCGAAAAGCAGGACTCTGAAATTGCAGATGAACGTCGTTCACAAGTCGGTACAGGCGACAGAAGTGAAAGAATAAGAACTTATAACTTCCCACAGGGCAGAGTTTCTGACCATAGAATTGGTCTTACACTTTATAAAATTGAAGCAATTATGAATGGTGATATTGACGAACTTGTTGATGCACTCGTAACTGCAGATACAGCAAAAAAATTACAAGCATCCGAGGGGTAATTTTGAAGACAGAAATAATTAAAATTTCTGCAGACGATAGTGCAGAAAAATATGAAAAAGCAGTTGAATTATTGCGGAATGATAATATAGTAGGTATGCCTACTGAAACCGTTTACGGTCTTGCAGGTAATGCTCTTTCAGAACTTTCTGTAAAAAGAATATTTGAAGCAAAGGGCAGACCACAGGATAACCCACTTATAGTACATATTTCAGAATTTTCTGAAATATACGATTTAGTAAGTGAAGTGCCTGATATAGCAAAAAAATTAGCAAAAAAATTTTGGCCAGGCCCACTTACTATGATTTTACCTAAAAGTGAAAAAGTGCCTATGTGTGTAACTGCAGGACTTTCATCAGTAGCAGTAAGATGCCCGTCACATATAGTTGCACGAAAATTAATTAAATACAGTGGTTTACCAATTGCCGCTCCGTCTGCAAATATTTCG
>CALAEU010000125.1 GCA_937891215.1 uncultured Clostridia bacterium | reverse complement strand
CGAATACGAGGAAGACTAAAAATGCAGAATGCAAAGTGCAAAATGCAGAATTAAGGAAACGCTACGCGTTTGATTATAATTTATTGTTAGCGAAACTCTGATTCCTGAAATAAAAAAAGCAGTCTTCCGACTGCCTTTTTTTATTTCGTAGCATTTATTGCTTCTTGTAATTTTTCATTCGCTTTAGCCTGTGCAGCTTTTTTCTGTGCTTTCTTCTGGCGTGATTTGTAAGTTAAAAGTTCATTTACACATTCATCTGGTAAATCGCAATCGCCAACAGAAAGAATATGTTTATTATAAAGGCCTTTGAAGTTTGTACCACCAGTTGTAAGTAACTTGTGAGCTTTTGCGTATTTAATAAGTTCCGCCTTTTGTTCCTGTGACATATTAGGTGTGTAAACTTCTATACCGTCAAGACCTGCTTCAACTAATTTATCTAATAAATCAGGATTTTTTGAACGGAATGGATGTGTCAAAACAGCCACACCGCCAGCGTCATGAATTGCTTTTAAAACATCAAAAACATCTTCATACTGGGGAGAATGATTTATTGAGTTTTCTGATTCAGGACTAAAAAGTTCATCGTAAAGGTCACTGTAAATTTTGTCGGTAAAGCCATTTTCAATAAGTGCCTGCATAATGTGAACTTTATAAACATTAGTAGAACCTGAAGCGCATTTTACAATAAATTCAGGTGTTATAGGATAGCGTTGAGCAACTTTAAGCATCATAAAATGAGAAGAGCGCTTTCTTAACTGTGAATTTCTGCTACAAAGTCCCTCTAATCTGTCTGGAAAATCCGGTAAATAACAAATTAAGTGAATCTCCTGATTATTGGTTTTATCTGTTGCAGAAAGCTCTACACCAGGTATAACCCTTATTCCCGCTCTTTCTCCTATAATTTTTCCCCTGACAGTACCAGCCAAGCAATCAAGGTCAGTAATCGCAATTGAGGAAATATTGCGTTTTTTTGCAAGTGAAATTAAATCTTCAATTCCGAGTGAGCCATTTGAAAGTCTTGTATGGCAATGTAAATCCGCTGACAAAAAAATCCTTCCTTTCGTAAACAATATACAAAAAATAAAATAAAAAATCTCTATATTAACGGAGTTTTAGCACTTTTACAATAAAAAAGCACAAAACCCCCTAATATATTGAAGTGTATATATATTTTATAACAAAAAAAGAAAAATTGCAAGTGTTTTTGCATTTATTTTTCTAAAAACACAAAAAATAATAGTTCTAAAATTAGTTGATAGAAAAAGCAAAAACACGCAAACAAAATATGCAATTATTGCATATCAAACTATAAAAATAAAAGCAATATTTGCATAAAAGTCTTGCTATAAGATAAAAATAATGATATAATGCGTGTGTGAGGTGATGTTATGACATTACGAGAACTTAGAAAAAATAAAGGAATTACGCAACAAGAAGCTGCTGATTTTTTGGGTGTACCGTTAAGAACTTATTCTAATTATGAAAATGATATTAAAAAACAAACAAGCATAAAATATATTTATATGTTGGAAAAATTATACACCTACGGATATATTGATGAAGAAAACGGAATATTAGCATTGGACGAAATCAAAAATATTTGTATAAATGTTTTTTCAAAATATCCTGTTGAATACTGTTATTTATTTGGTTCTTATGCAAAAGGAAAAGCTAAAGCGACAAGCGATGTAGATTTACTTGTATGTACGACTCTTTCAGGGTTAAATTTCTATGGTTTAGTTGAAGAGCTTCGTGAAGCATTGAAGAAAAAGGTTGATGTTCTCGACCAAAAACAGTTAATTGATAATTTTGAGCTTACCAATGAAATATTGAAGGATGGAATAAAAATATATGGATAATATAAAAAATGATGCTTACCATATTAAGAAAATGCTTAAAGATATTAAATTTATCATGGAAAAGACGGACGGAATAACGCTTGATGAGCTTGAAGCAAATGAGGTATTGTGTGACTCAGTGCTTTTCAGATTAATACAAATTTCTGAAAATTCAGTAAAGCTTACTACCGAATTTAAGACAAGTCACAATGATATTCCTTGGCAAGCCATCAAGGGTATGCGAAATAGGATTGTCCACGACTACGGCGAAGTGGAATTTGATATTGTTCACCAGACAATTACTAAAGATATTCCAGAAGTGTGTAAGAAACTCGAGGCACTTTCGTAGTTGCATTTTACAGAATAGAGGTATTTTTATGACAAAAAAATGTTTTGTCGCTTTGAGTGGCGGTGTGGATTCTGCCGCGGCGGCATTAGTTTTAAAAGAACAAGGTTACAGTGTTACTGGTGTGACATTAAGACTAAAGCCAGATAATTTAGCAGATGAAGATATTGCTGATGCAAAAAAAGTTGCTGATTGTTTAGGGATTGATTTTATAGTTCTTGACAGACGCGAGGAATTTAAAAAAATAACAGATTATTTTTGCAATGAGTATTTAATGGGCAGAACTCCTAACCCGTGTGTTTTTTGTAATCCGACAATTAAATTCGGTGAACTTATTAAATATACAAAAGAAAACGGTGGCGAATTTTTAGCAACGGGTCACTATGCAGAAATAATAGAAGATGAAAGTGGAATTTTTCATATAAAAAAAGCACCGTCAAGAAAAGACCAGAGTTATTTTTTATGTAAATTAAATCAAGAGATTTTAAAAAATGTGCGGTTTCCACTTTCTAATTACTCAAAAGAAGAAGTGAGAGAATTAGCAGAAAGAGCCGGTCTTGATGTTGCAAAGAAAAAAGACAGCCAGGAAGTTTGTTTTATTCCCGATGATGATTACATTTCATTCATTGAAAAAGAAAAAAATCCT
>CALAEU010000124.1 GCA_937891215.1 uncultured Clostridia bacterium | reverse complement strand
ATATGCACGTTGAAACTCTTTTTCTTCTTCATAAATTGAAAGCAAGTTTTCATCATCTGTTTTAACTTTTACTTTTTCAAGATTATACACTTCACTTAAAGCAGAAACGCTGTAATCTGATGAATTAGGGTTAAGCAGATAGCCTGCAAGAGATATATCTAATTTTATATTCTGCGGCTCTATGCCGTTAATCTCACAAAAAGCATATAAGTATTTTGCATTGTCAGTGAACTTTGCAATTTTTTCATCTTCTAAAAAGTCCTTTGCAAAGCTCATAAACATAAAGTCAGTATTCTGCACAACCTTAACGCCATCTTCTACATTAAAGAAAAGACCTTCTATGCCACCATCATTGTACTTTGCTATAAAATATGCTTTACCCGTTTTCTGAAGTTCATCTGACAACTTCGCATAATCATCAACTAAAAAAGCTGAAACTTCTTTAGATGTTGTCAAAATTGTGCCTTCCGATTCATCTTCATCAAGATTAATGTCGCAGTAATATTCTTCAAATTCTTCGTCATAGCAATAATTCTGACACATATCACAAATCATAATCTTACTCTCTCCATTAACTTACTGATCATTATAACATTTTATAATCGCGTCGCAGACCCTTAATTCCGAATTACGCATTACGCATTCCAAATTAAATTGCTCAGCAATTTTATTTATGATACTTTCCATTGTTGTTTATCTGAAATGCTCTGTAAATCTGTTCTAAAAGCATAACCCTCATAAGTTGGTGAGGGAATGTCATTTTAGAAAAAGAAAGTTTTAAATCACTTTGTCTTTTAACCTTTTCTGAAAGACCAAAAGAACTGCCGATTATAAAAACAATATTACTTTTACCTGAAAGTGATATTTCATTGAATTTACTTGCAAGTTCCTCGCTTGATTTTAAAGTGCCCTCAACACAAAGAGGAATTATAAAAGAGTTAGATGGGATTTTCTTGAGAATTTCCTCCGCTTCTTTTTCAAGTGCCGTGTTTATTTGTGTATCAGATGGGTTTTCGGGCAATTTAACAGGTGAAAGCTCAACTATATTAAGTTTACCGTAAGCAGAAATTCTTTTTGAATATTCTGAAATAGCATCTCTCAAATAGCTTTCTTTGAGCTTACCTAAACAAATAACTGTTATATTCATGATTCAAGTCCTATATACCACGCAGGGTTTACCCTTGTACCATTTATTCTTACTTCAAAATGTAAGTGAGCACCGAATGAGTAACCTGTGTTACCAACTCTGCCTATTGCCTGACCTTTTGTTACATGTTCACCAGTACTTACCATAAGCGAATTGTCAAGCATATGGGCGTAAAGTGTTTCCATACCATTACCGTGGTCTATCATAACATAGTTACCATAACCGCCTGTGCTCCAGCCAGCTTCTGTAACAACCCCTGAAGCACCTGCAACAACGAGTGAACCAGATGCATTTGCGCCAGAAATATCAATACCTTTATGGTTACCAAGACTACGCCAACCAAAAGGCGAAGTAACAACATGAAGACCTACAACTGGCCAACAGAAATAACCACTAGTCTGTGTGACTGTGTAACCACCCATAGAAATGCTTTCTGCTCTCATACCTCTTTCAACAACTTGTGAAACAGGTGCTTTGATAGAAAGACTTGTAAGATTCTGGGACATAACTTTCTTGTTATTTATATAAGTAACAAGGTCAATTACATATTCTGAACCATTCTGACCTTTTCTTCTGACTCTTGAGTCACCAATGAAAAGTGTATTTGTTTCAATATCTACTGTTTCAAATTCGACCTTAGAAATTTTAGTTTCACATTCTACGTGTTGAGGAGTGAGAAGTTCAAAACTTCTTATTGCAAGCAGGAGTCTGTCTTTTGTCCAGATGTTTTCATCACTGCTCGGGTAATAAGCGTATTTATATGTGATTTTTTCATTGAATGAAACAGATGCTTTAGGGAATTTTGTTTTTTCGTTTTCGAGTACAGCGTTTATAGCATTGTGTGCAGTTAATTGGTCACTTACCGCACAAATCAATTTATCATCAAAATAAACCTCGCATACCTTTATGTAGTCAGGTGCGATTACTTTAACTAAATTGTCACTCAATTCTTCATTTGAAATGATATTGTATGGTTCAGTTCTTGTGTTTTTAAATTTTATTTCAACATCCTTATTTGTATTAAGCTTTTTAAGAGTTGTTTCTTTTATTTTTTCAGCATCGTCAGGATTACTAATAAATCCAACAGTTTCACCGTCAAAAATTACTTCAGTTGCAGAAATCTTTGTACTTGTCCTATTTGCAATAACTACAACACTTGTTATAACAGAAACAATAAGTAAAAATACAACAGACCTTTTTATAAATGTTTTTGCAGATTTAAAAGACTCTTTATTATAAATAATAAATTTTGCAAAAGTATTTTTTATTCCAAACAAAATGTATCTTCTGTAAAAGCGTATAGCACCTGTTACTAAATTTGTAACAAGTGTACCAAGTGCAGATATTGAATTGTAAATCGGGTTATTCATAAAATCACCGTTTATACAAAAATTCTCTTTATTAATTATATCACATTATAATGGTTTTAACAAGATTAAAAAAGACTGTGATTTATTAAATTTGTGTAAACTATTGTTTATTCAGGTAAAATGTGTTAAAATAAACTGATAAATTTTATATTAGAGAGATGTTTAAATATTTTGGAAACACAAAAATATTACAGAACTTATGCGTCAGTAGATTTATCTGCTATTGAAAATAATATAAATGAGTTGAAGAAAAAACTCAAAAAAGGCGTGCTTACTCTCGCTACTGTTAAAGCAGATGCTTATGGTCACGGTGCAGTCGGTGTTGCGGTTCATATTCAGAGTATGGTTGACTATTTCGGTATTGCGGAACTTGGTGAAGCGGTTGAACTAAGAGAAGCAGGGGTTGAGAAACCTATTCTGGTTCTTTCTTATACTTCACCTTATCAATACGAAACGCTTATAGAAAATGAACTCACACAAACAATTTTTAACTATGACGATGCGGTTGCACTTTCTGCTGTTGCAGTTAAACTCAACAAAATTGCAAGAGTTCATATTGCAATTGATACCGGTATGTCACGAATCGGTTTTTTCTGCAATGACGAAAGTGTAGAAATCGTAAAAAGAATAAATGATTTACCTAATATTTATATAGAGGGTATTTTCAGTCACTATGCGTGTGCTGATTGTTCTGACAAATCAACAACCGAAAAACAGACAAAACTTTTTAAAGAGTTTAATGAAAAACTTTTAAACAGGGGAATAAAGATTCCTATTAAACATATCTGCAACAGCGCAGGTTCTCTGACACTCGAAGATCAATTCGATATGGTGCGTTTAGGTCTTGTTATGTATGGTCTTTACCCTGACGATTGTGTAAATGACGGTACAGTAAATTTAAAACCTGCCATGAAAATTGTAAGTCACGTTATCCACGTAAAAGAAGTGCCCGAAGGTAGCGGTGTAAGTTATGGTCATACATTCTTTTCAAAACGACCTACTAAAATTGCTACTGTATGTATTGGTTATGCCGATGGTTATTCAAGACTCTTTTCTAACAAGGGGAGGGTACTTATAAATGGCGAGTTTGCCAATGTAATTGGCAGAGTTTGTATGGACCAGTTAATGGTTGATGTTACGGATCTTAAAAATGTAAATGTCGGTGATGAAGTAGTGATTTTAGGTCGTGACAAAGAAAATGAAATTACTGCCGAAGAATTAGCTGAAGAAACAGGTACTATAAATTATGAAATTATTTGTCAGTTTCAGAAAAGAGTGACAATAATACAACATAAATAATTTTAGTTTTAAAAGGAAATATATTATGAGTTATTTTGGACTTTTAAAAGAAAATATTAAAGAACATAAGGATAATTATGTTCAGGTTTTAAGGCTTTCTATCGCTGATTTAAAAAAGACCTATCACGGTGCTGCGCTTGGTTGGTTCTGGGCAATAGTTAAACCTGTTGTTTCAATATTTGTTTATTGGTTCGCAATTGAAATAGGCTTGAGAAAAGGCGGAGATGTTGAGGGAGTGCCTTTCGTTCTTTGGCTTATTGCAGGTATGGTGCCTTGGTTTTATATGAATGAACTTATTGTAGGCGGTACTGAATGTATACGAAAATACAGTTATCTTGTTACTAAAATGAAGTATCCTGTAATGACAATACCAACACACACCAATATTTCAAAATTTATAGTCAATACAATTCTCGTTGCAGTTGTTATTGTTATTTTCTGGGTGTGCGGTTACCCACCAACAATTTATCTTTTACAGTTACCTGTTTATATGTTGATGATGTTTTTGTTTTTTAACGCGTGGGGACTTTTTGCAGGTATGATTTCTGCGATAGGTAAAGATTTTTCAAATCTCGTAAAATCTTTTGTTACGGCAGTTTTCTGGCTTTCAGGTGTTTTATGGGATGTTGATAAATTAGTAGAAACAAATTTGTTCTTTAAGATTTTCTTTATGATAAACCCTGTTACATATTTTAGTTACGGTTTCAGAAATTGCTTTGTTTATCATAAATGGTTTTTTGAAGAACCAGAAAAGTTATGTTGTTTCTTAGGGCTTTATGTGGTTTTAGCATTCCTTTCACTCTGGGCATATAAAAAACTCAGAAAAGAAATTCCTGATGTATTATAAGAGGTTAATATGAAAGACGAAGTAGTAATTAGCTTTGATAAGGTTTCAAAGGTTTATAAATTATACTCAAGCAATAAAGCAAGACTTTTAGGGGTTTTTATAAAGAAAGTTCCATATAAAAAGAAAAAAGCGGTTAACGATGTGAGCTTCTCAATAAAACGCGGGGAGTCTGTTGCATTATTTGGTAAAAATGGTGCAGGTAAATCTACTATTCTTAAAATGATTACAGGTGTTACTTTCCCAACTTCTGGTGATATTAAAGTAGAAGGTAGGGTAAGTGCACTTTTAGAACTTACAAGTGGTTTTGACCAGGAGTTTTCTGGTAGAGAAAATATTTATTTAAAAGGTCATATTTTGGGTCTTAAAGATAACGAAATTAAAGCGCTCGAAAGTACAATTATTGAGTTTTCAGAACTTGAAGATTACATAGACCAGCCTGTAAGAACCTACTCAAGTGGTATGAAATCTCGTTTAGGCTTTGCTATAAATGTTAATATAAAGCCTGAAATTCTTATTGTTGACGAAGCATTAAGTGTTGGTGATGCTGCATTTAAAAATAAATGTAAAGAAAAAGTCAATGAAATTATCAACAATGATAATGTTACACTGCTTTTTGTTACTCACCAGACTGCAGTTGCAGAAGAATTCTGTAAACGCGGTATTGTAATGAAAGACGGTAAATTAGTCTTTGACGGTGAAGTAGCAGACGCATCTAAAAAATACGACGAGCTTTATAAGAAGAAAAAGAAGTAGGGACTAAGAAACAGGAAGCAGGAAACAGGAAACAGGAAACAGGAAACAGGAAGCAGGAAGCAGGAAACAGGAAACAGGAAACAGGAAATAGGAAACAGGAAACAGGAAACAGGAAACAGGAAATAGGAAATAGGAAACAGGAAATAGGAAACAGGAAATAGGAAATAGGAAATAGGAAACAGGAAATAGGAAATAGGAAATAGGAAATAGGAAATAGGGGCTTCGCTATGCGAAAATACAGAATGCAGAGTGCAGAATTGTGGGTCTGCGACGCTATTAGAATAAAATGATTAAAAGATAGCAAAGCTATACCTTCTTTGAAAAGAAGAGGGGGAGCAAGCCCTGCTTGGTGGAGAATTGATTGTTCAGAATTTTCTTGTTTGAATTACTGAAATAAGGAGGAGATAATATGAAAAAAGTAGTTTTTGTTATGGTGCTAATATTCTATCCTGCCGCAATATTGAGTGATATAATTTATATGAATAATCACGATATGATTTTTAAGTATCTTTATTGGATGTTTATGGCATTAGGCGGAGTTTTTCTTATTATTTTTTCAATTAAGAATATGAGAGAGGCGAAAGATAAAGAATAGGAAATAGGGGCTTCGCTATGCGAAAATGCAGAATGCAGAGTGCAGAATTGTGGGTCTGCGACGCTATTATAATCGAATAATAAAAAGTTAAGTTCTATCAATTAAAGTTTTTTGTAAACTAAAAATGATAGAACTTGTTGTTTTATTGAGAATTAATTATAATTAAGTCCGCATGACTTCCGAAATTCAGCATTCAGCATTCAGCACTTTTCTGTTTCCTAATTCCTAATACTTGAATTACTAAACTACATTTGCTATACTAAAAACAAGGAGTTGATTTTATGAAAAAGATTATTTTGACTATAACCGCTTTTATCTTGTCACTCGCTTTAGTTGTGGCAATAGTTCTTGTTGGTAACACATTTTTCTATTACCCACACTATAAAGAAAATAAGCAAGAAGCCAATATAAAAATAGAAAGTACAAACCAGATAAAAATGATGAGCTACAATCTCCGTTGTATAAGCCCTACCGATTTCGGTAAAAAATCATGGTTCTACAGAGCGGATTTAGTTATAAAAGATATTGAAGAACAAAAACCTGGTATTATCGGTTTTCAGGAAGCAACAAAATGGCATTATTCATATCTTGTAGATTGTTTAAAGGGTTACGACTCAATTATCACTTATCGTGATGAAGCGTTTAACTCAGAGGGTTGCCCTATTTTTTATAATACTGAACTTTATACTTTGGTCGATAAAGGTTCATTCTGGCTTTCAGAAACACCAGAAGTTATGAGTAAATCATGGGGTGCACAGTTTAACCGAGTTTGCAGTTTCGTAATTTTAACTGATAACTCAACAAACGAAAACTTTGTTGTGTTCAACACTCATTTAAGCCATGTAAGTGATGAAGCAAGAATTAACGGTATAAAAGTTGTACTCGATAAAATCAAGGAATTCGGCGGTTACCCGTCAGTAATTATGGGTGACTTCAATGCACTTGAAGGTTCTGAAACTTATAACAGTGTTACTGAGAATTTCCTTGATGCGCAAAAGGTTGCTCCTGTTACAAGTGATTCACACACCTATCAGAACTGGGGTAATGAAGAAAGTTTTAAACGAATTGACTACTTTATGGTTTCAAAAACAGGATTTAAAATAAATAGTTACAATGTACTTTCTGGTGTGCGTGATGGTGTTTACACAAGCGACCACTGTCCGATTGTGTTAGAAGTTGAATTAGAAGAAAAGTGAGGATAATATATTATTATGCAGGAATTAAAATGCCCTAATTGTGGTGAAGTTTTTCAGGTGGATGAATCAGGTTACGCACAAATTGTCAGTCAGATTCGTGACAAAGAATTTGAAACAGAATTAAAACGCCGTGAAGAAGAACTTAATAAAAACAGAGAACGCGATTTAGAATTAGTAAGACTTGAGCAGGAGAAAAAGCAAGAGGCAGTTTTGAACGCTAAAAATACTGAACTCAGTGAAAAAGACAAAGAAATTTTAGAATTAAAAACAAAACTTACTAATGCAGAAAGCATTTGCATCATATAATCAACTTTAGCACCTAAATCGTCAGTATTAGGCGTAACAGCCTGTGTCCCTGTAGTCTCCTGAGTCTGCG
>CALAEU010000123.1 GCA_937891215.1 uncultured Clostridia bacterium | reverse complement strand
TTTCAATCAAACTAAACACTTCTTCACTATTCACTCTTACTTCTTACTTAATAATACGCGGGTGTGGTGGAATTGGCAAACACGATGGGTTTAGGTCCCATTGGAGCGATCCTTGCAGGTTCGAGTCCTGTCACCCGTACCAACAACCTTGGTAGATATACTAAGGTTGTTTTTTATTTATATTTTGATTAGATAATCAACTAAGGGCTTGAACCTGCCCTCACCGAAGGTGAACACAATCGTTGCCGTTGACGGCAAAGCGTAGCGAACGCCGTCGAGTCCTGTCACCCGTACCAAAAACTCTCAAGTCTCAGGACTTGAGAGTTTTGTTTTTTACTATTCTTATCTAATTGTTATCAATTATTTTAACAATGATACTGCATCAAGAATTGTTTTCTCAAATGCTTCTTTACCATATTCATCTACTTGTGCTTTATTTTTCTCACCATGAGTTAAGCAACCTGCACCACCAATGCAACCGCCGACACATGCCATACCTTCAATAAAGTTTGCATCAAGTACATTTTTGCTCTTTTTAAGAAGTGCGGTTTTACATTGCTCGATACCATCACAACTTACCGCCTTTAAATCGAACTCTAAATTCTGCTCTTTAAGGCTCTCTACTACTGCATCTGAAAGTCCGCCAGTACGTGCAAAAATTCTACCGAAGTAAGAAGCATTATCAAGCACACCTTCTTCTAAGGTCATAATATCAATATCTTTACTGTCAAAGAGTGCTTGTAATTCTTCAAACGTTAATACACTGTCAACATAAGGCTTAACATCATCTTTTAATGCTTCTGCCTTTTTAGCAGTACAAGGCCCTATGAAAACAACCTTTGCATTTTCTTCATTATCTTTAAGGTATTTAGCAAGTGCACCCATTGGTGAAAGATTATGTGAAATATGTGGCGCTAAATCAGGGAAAGAGTTTTCAATATATTTTACAAATGCAGGACAACAAGAGCTTGTTAAAAAGCCTTTTTCTGTCAATTCTTTTGCTTCCGCTAAAGCAACCATATCAGCACCAAGAGCCGCTTCAATTACTGTGTGGAAACCTAAATTTTTAAGTCCTGTAATAACCTGACCCAATTTTGCATAAGTAAACTGACTTGAAATAGATGGTGCAACTATTGCATAAACCTTATAATTTTTATTATTTTCACTTTTCTTAATAATATCTATCACGTTTAAAATAAATGATTTATCTGTAATAGCACCAAATGGACACTGATAAACACATGCACCGCACTCGATACATTTACCGTTATCAATGGCAGCAGCATTTTCATCGTTAATTGAAATCGCTTTAACCTTACAAGCATTCTGGCAAGGTCGTTTTCTGTTTGTAATCGCTGCAAACGGACATACCTTTGCACATTGACCACACTCAACGCATTTTGATTTATCAATATGAGCAACGTGGTTATGGTCAAATGATATTGCACCTCTTTTACAAACATCTTCGCAACGGTGAGCAAGGCAACCACGGCAAGAGTCTGTAACCTCATAACCAGCCGCAGGACATTCGTCACAAGCAATATCTATTACTTCAATTACATTATGATTTTCAGGGTTACCACCCATAGCCATTTTTACACGCTCACCTAAAATTGCGCGTTCTTTGTAAACACAACAACGCATTGTTGATGTTTTACCCGGCACTATTATTTTAGGAATATCGAGTACATTCTGAAGAAGCGTATCGTTCCAGGCTTGTCTTGCTACTTCTCTTAAAACTTTATATTTTAAGTATTGTACTTTAGTATCGAATTTTCTCATTTTCTTTCTCCTTGCACAAAAGTTAAAAATAACTAACCTTAATTCGTTTACCCATCTTTTTAAGGCATTTTGTAAGCTCTGAAACAAGATTCATTTTAATATTGAAGTTTATAGGCAAATCCGGATTCTGATGGGCTGGGTTGATTGCTCTACCAACGTAGAAGTTAATATCTGTTGCTTCTTCAAAAAGTAAACGGCTTATAAGTGAAGCGCCGTCTTTTTTGAAGCTCCAATGCTCATAGAATTTGTTTTCGCCTAAGTAGTCATTAGCGTACTCTAAAACTCTGTTTACTGTAATAACACCCTCAGTTACTAAATCGACACCTTCGATTTCTGCAATAGGTGGCATATCTGACGTAAAATCAAGTTTCGCTTTTAATGGTTTATTTAAGTATTTCGCCGCTATTGAAGAAGTTGTTCCACCGCAAACAATATGTTTACCTTCTTTTGAGAAGAACAGAGACATCATTCTTTCTACATCATCTCTGTTAGCTGGTGGACCAAAGAGCATATTCATAGGAACTCTTTTTCTTATTTTTACAATACAAGCAGTTGCATCGTCACCCGGTTTATTATCATAAAGCTTATTACATTCATCAATAAGCATTGTTGAGAGTGTCTTGGCAGTATAACCTGCTGGAACGAGAGTTTCTATAAAACTTATTATATCTTCACGCTTCCAACCAAAATTGTAAGCCGTACCAATTCCAGCGTGTGGACAGCCATCACTCATAGCAACAAACACATCATTTTCTTGTAAATTCAATACAGTTTTAAAAATCTTTTTGCCACCGATGTTCATTTCTGTTTTCGGATAATCATAATTTACATCATCACGAATAACTATAACCTGAGGATTATCATACTGAATAATCTCGGCAGTTTCGTTGTTTTTTATATGTATTATTGTAAATGTAGAATAAGCAACTCCACGAACAGAACAAACAGGAAGTGTTGCAGCAATTGTAGAAACACATTCTTCAAGTGGTAAACCTTCAGCAAGCATTGTAGAAATAATTTTTGAAGTGAGCGTTGAAAGAATACTTGCTTTAACACCACTACCAAGTCCGTCTGATAAAACAATAACTGTTGAATTCTCATCCGGCTCGACTATATCAACATGGTCACCACAAAGCTGTTCGCCTACGTGATTTATAGATTTATAACCTATATCAGCACACAAATCATTCATCAGTAATTGACTCCTTTAATTTTGCAAGTGCAATTTTTGTTTCAGCTGCAGTTTCACCTAAGAGTGAAGCTATTTCCTGAACGATTCGCATTTGCTTATCTACAACCTTGTCGGCAACCTCGATAGTCTGTCTGCCGATTCGTTCTTTTTTCTCACGTTCATTTTCTTCGTCTGTTACATCACGCATAATACAGATTAAAAGATGTGACTCTCTGTCATAAAGAATAGTGAGTTCTACATATCTATTGTATTCTGCAAGGAACATGCGCTCATCTCTGACCTGACGATTTTTCTCGATTACATTAAGGAAAATGGTCGGGTCAAGAATTCTTATAACGTTTTCACCTAAAACATCACTTGCAGCACGGATATTCATAACTTTTCGTGCAGCTTCATTTATTTGCTGAACTTCTAACTGCTCGTTAAGAACGAAAATGCCATTAGGTGTATTTTTAACTATATTGTCTGAAAAGCTTTCTGCCTTATCTTTAAGGAATGGTAAGCACATTGAAATTTCTGCCTTACCCTGACAAATAGCAATAGCCTTTTCACGACAAGTGTTGTAGCCACACGAACCACAGTTAAGCTCCTGTGATGGCTTAAATTTACCCATTTGTCTTAAAATATTATTTATTTCAATTTCAGATGGTCTTGGGTTTCTTTGTTCAATAAATTCAAAGCCTTTTTGTAATTCTGCGGACTCTGGTTGTGACACCTTGAAGTCTTTATTACCTGCATAATTAGCAACTCTTATGTAGTCTGTTACAGATGACAAATGGTGATATTTTTCCATAACAGGTCCACCAACACAACTACCGCTACATGCTGACATTTCTATAAAGCAATTATGAATTTTACCATTTTTAATATCATTTAAAACGGCTATACAATTTTCAACACCATCTATTGCCACATAAGAATATCTACTTTCTTCCTGTGACATAGTTTTTAAAACACCACCGGTTGTAGGGAAAAATCTTGCTTTTGTATTTTCGTCTTTGTCTAATTCTTTTTCTAACTCTATATTTTCTGCTTTTAACATTAAGGAAAGTTCTTCAAAAGTAAGAACCGCATCAACTATGCCTTCATAATATTCTGCTTCATCTTTTTTAGCAACACAAGGACCTATAAAAACTGTTTTTGCATTAGGTATTCTTTTCTTTATATCTTGACAATGTACCTGCATTGGCGATTTTACATCTGCAAGGTATTCAAGTGCAAATGGATAATGCTTTTGTATTAAAAGATTTATAGAATGACAACAAGAAGAAATAACAATATCTCTGTCATCTTCTTTTAACATTCTTTCATATTCTGTTTTAACTACAGTTGCACCCATTGCAGTTTCTTCAACATCATAAAAGCCTAATTCTTTCAAGGCTTTACGCATTGAAGCAATTCCAACACCATCATAATTTGCAATAAATGATGGTGCGAGACTTACAACAACAGGGTCGCCACTTTGTAAAAATACTTTTACTTTCTCTGTTTCGTCAACAATTTCTTTTGCATTCTGTGGGCAGACAACAAAGCACTGACCACAAAGAATACACTCATTGCCTATAATATGCGCCTGATTACCTGAAAAACGGATTGCTTTTACAGGGCAATGACGAATGCACTTATAACAGTTTTTGCAGTTTGATTTTTTAAGAGTTAAGCAATTAGGCATAGCTTTTATTCTCCTTTGATTTTTGTTAAGACATTCTCACTAAAAATCTCTTTAAAATTTTCTTTTGTAACACCTGTAACTATATTATCGTCAAATTGAACTGTTACACCTACACGATTACACTTGCCGATACAAAAGCTACCGACAAGTGTAATTTCGTTTTCAAGGTTATTTTCTGTTATCGCTTTTTGAAACAGTTCGACGATTTCAGGTGAGCCTTTAATATGGCATGAACTACCAACACAAACCTGAATTGTCATTTTTATACCTTACCTTTTACATTTTTCTCAAAGAATTCATTTACTGTATCAGGAGTAACTGAATAAAATTCATCATTAATTGTTACACAAACGCCTTTCTGGCATTCGCCCATACAAAATGTTCCACCGAGTTCTACCTTATCACCTAAATTATTTTCAGCAATAAGATATTGAAGCTGTTCAACTACTTGTCTTGAACCTTTGATATGGCAAGAACTACCAATACATACTGTAATTTTCATATTACTTTACTCCTTATTCGTAATCTACAACATTTACCCAACTGAGTAAGAATTCACGTTCTTTTTCGTTACCTTTTACGGACTGTGAAGCCGCTACGATAGGCATCCACTTCTGAACGTACTGCTTTGCAGTATCACTCTTCTTACAGAAGAGGTCTAAATACTCTTTTGCACCATCAATATCGCCATTGAGCCAGAAAAGCAAATATGTTCTTGCTACGTCGGCAGATGCATTACCCTGAGTTGCGTGTGACCAGTCTAAAATGTATGGTGTACCATCTTCTGCAATTATAATATTTGATGGGTTAAAATCACCGTGGCAAACTTTATTATGCTTTGGCATACCTTCAAGACGGGTATGTAAATCATAACGGGTTGTTGCATCTAACTCTGACTGAGTAATTTTTCTTGTCATTTTATCCTTTAACTTATTAAGTAAAGGACTTGTTTTTGAATGAACTTCTAATTGTAAATCTACTAATAATTCAAGATACTCGTGTTTTTTCTCAGGATTTTCTTCCATTAACTGAGATAATGTTTTGCCCTTTATAAATTCTGAAACAATAGCCCATTTACCATCTATCATAGTAACTTCTGTTACTTTCGGAATATTAAGACCGGTTTCTTCAATTCTTGCCTGATTTAAGGCTTCGTTAAGAATATCTGATTTTGAGTAATCTTCATTAAATACTTTTATACATTTATCGCCATCGCGATAAATTGTTTTATTGTTTCTTACTGCAATAATTCTATCAAGTTTCATTTTACTGTCCCCCTTAAGCCTCTGGCATTTCATTTTCTACAAAGTGTTTACCATAGTAAGCGTTAAGATACATCTGCTTGATTTCGCTCATTAATGGATAACGTGGGTTTGCACCTGTGCACTGGTCGTCAAATGCCTGTTCAACCATTTCATCAAGATTTTCAAGGAAT
>CALAEU010000122.1 GCA_937891215.1 uncultured Clostridia bacterium | reverse complement strand
CTTAAAATCGTTTATGACGCTCGTGGAATGGGCAGTGACAGAAAAATTATTTCTGTTGCACCTTGGATGATGAGAATGGGTCTTGGTGGTGTTAAGAAAGAATATGCCGCTAAAGGAATTGAAAGTGGTATTGATGTTGACGGACTTGCAGATATTATGGATGTAAACCTCTTTATTCCTGATAGTTACTCCCGTGAACTCGGTGCTACTGATGATGATATTAAATCTGCAATTTTTGACTCAATCAAAGTTTCACAGGCTGTATTTGACGGCAAAGCAAAGTTATTAGGTATGAAGGGCGAGTAAGCTCTAATTCGGAATGCGTAATGCGTAATTCGGAATTGTCGGAACTGCGTTGGCATTATAATTTCATAACTAAAAAAGTTCTATCATTTTCAGTATTGAAAGCGATAGAACTTTTTAACTTTTACTTGCAAATTCACAAACATTGATATTATTTGACAATTCAAGCGATAAGTGATATACTAACTACGGAACATAAGTTCCCAGGGAATTATCCTTTGCGGTAAGCGGTTAGTCCTCTTTTTATGGAGGGCATTCTTTTCCCTCCTATAGAAAGGAGGGCGGTGCTCATGGTTACATACAGTGAATTGTTATTATTACTTTCTCTTATAGTTTCTATAATAGCACTTGTTATCGATATAATAAAAAAGAAATAACCGCCTCAGTCTCACAAACTCGCGGTTATTTCTAAGAGTTTTTAAGGACTAACCGTTTATCGGATAGTTCCTTGTTCATTTATATTATAACAAATAATAAAAAAATGTCAACCCAGCAAAAATGCTTTAAACATTTTTGCAACTAAGTTTGCCTCTCGGCAAGTGAAGTTACTTCGTAGTGAAGTTGTTCCACAGTGAAGTTTTGTCTTTGATAAAGTTGAAAACATAACTAAAAAAGTTCTATCATTTTCAGTTTTTGAAATTGATAGAACTTTTTTTTATTTTATTCACAAATAATTATAATCAAACGCAAAGCGTTTCCGACAATTCCGAATTAAAGATTAAGGAACACTCTGAACGCATCAACATATTCTCTTGCTGTAGCTTTTTCACTGCTTTCAGCAAATATACGAAGGAGTGGTTCTGTACCTGAGAAACGGCAGATTACAAAGTCACCATTTTCAAAATACACTTTGCAACCATCTTCATAATTAACGCGTGTTACTTTATTTTTGAATTCAGGGAGTTTTTTCTGGAGCATAATAATCTGATTTACAGTTTCTTTATATTCAGGTGCAAACACAAGGTTATCTTCAACCATTATAAATACACCAAACTGATTTTCTAAATCTTTCATAATTTCAACAGGAGATTTGCCTGTAACGCTTATCATTTCTGCAAAAAGAGATGCAGCGTAAACTGAGTCTTTACCATGAATGTGACCGCGAACTGTAAGACCACCTGAGGATTCGCCACCCAAAACTGCATCAACTTCGTCAATCTTAGAAGAAATGTATTTAAAACCAACTGGTACTTCGTAACATTGTTCGCCGAAACTTTCTGCAATTTTGTCGAGCATGTGAGTTGTAGCAAGGTTTCTTACAACTCCACCTTTCCAACCTTTGTATTTTACAAGGTAGTAGTAAAGCATACAAAGAATCTCGTTAGCGTTTATATATGTACCATCTTTATCAATAATACCAAGTCGGTCACCGTCACCATCCATAGCAATACCAAGGTCGTAGTCACCTTTAACGACCATATCACGGAGAGGTGAGAGGGTTTGTTCAGTTGGTGCAGGCATAATGCCACCAAAATAAGCGTCTTTATTAAGGTTTATTGTGTCAACTGTGCATCGTGTTGTGTGGAAAATTACCTGTAACGGATAGGCACCAGAACCGTGCATTGTGTCGAAAAGAACACGAAGACCGCGTTCTCTTAATGCATCGGTATCAAGAAGGGCTAAAATATCATCAAGGAATTTATTGAATGGGTTACGAAGATATAAAACCTTACCTGAAGAAACTGCTTCATCAAAATCAATAGTTTTAACTTCTTTTGTTGATTCAATCAATTCTTCAATTCTGCCAGTAATCTCCTGACTTGCGTCTCTGCCTTCGTCAACTATAACTTTAATTCCGTTGTAACGGGCAGGGTTGTGACTTGCTGTAACTTCAACGCCAAAGTAAAGTTGACTGTCTTTAACTGTGTGCATTATAAGCGGTGTGGGTGCAGAACGGTTTAAAAACCATACATCAATACCGCCACTAGCCAATACTTCAGCAATCCATTTTGCAGCACTTTCTGACAAAAATCGTCTGTCATAACCAATGATAATTGGCTTGTCAGTTTTGTTGGTTTCTCTTGCATATTCTAAAATACCGTTAGCAACAAGTTGAACATTTTCGCGTGTAAAATCATCACCAATTATTGCACGCCATCCACCAGTACCAAACTTAATCATAAATAGTCACATCCCCTGAAAAAATACACTTTTATCTTATCACAAAAAAATTTATGTGTAAAGGGGGATAAGATGAGAAAATAAAAATTATCAGCAGTTTTATCTGATGTAGTAATATAATTTAATTCTTGATAAATTTCTTGTCATTATCAGGAATACCCGATTCATCTGAAATATATCTCTCTACTTTCATATGAAGGTTATATTTCTCGCGTAGTTCAATAATTTTTTGCATCATAGGTGAAGCGTGGTGCTTATCGAGTGAAAGCTGGTTTTCCCAACTGTCAATTAAAAGAAGCGTTTTATCATTATACAATGGTAAAAAATAATCGTATCTTAAGTTGCCGTCTTCCTTGCGTATTTCTTCTACAATTCCGCTTGAAATCATTTCTTCGGCGAAAAGCTTTATGTTATCAGCTTCACCTGTATAATAAATGTTTATTGTTATAGCCATTCAATCACCCTGAAATCAAATTTGTAATAAAATTATACTATATATCAATAAATACAAAGTCATAATTTCTGGTTTTAATTCATAAATTTAGAATAGAAATTATGGGGGTGCGTTATGGCTTATAATTATAATGAAAAATTCACTGGTCAATATGATGAAAGAGCAGTCCTGCTTGGTAGATACATAGCAGAAACAAATTCAACAGTAAGAGCAACAGGCAAAAAGTTTGGGGTTTCAAAATCTACTGTGCACACCGATGTGACTGTTCGTTTGAGAAAAATTAATCCTGCATTATATAATGAGGTCAGACGAGTGCTTGAAAAAAATAAAGAAGAAAGGCACATTCGTGGTGGAATAGCAACTAAAGAAAAGTATCTTAACAAGGTTTTAAAATGAATTGGAAAACACTTGTAACTTGACAAAAACTCTCGTTAATTGTATAGTAATCTCTATACAGGAGAGTGATTATTATGAAAAAAATAATTACTGTATTAATTGCAGTTATTGTAGTGTCGGCAATTCTTTTCGGCGTTACTTTCGCAATTAAAAAGTACAAAGAAAACAATGCGTTGGCAACTGCAGATACAGTTTATGAAGTTTCAGATAATAAAGGTAGTGTGACTGTTAATGAGGGTGTTGCACGTCAGATGCTAAGTCAGTATCCTTTGGAAGTGCTTGGTATAGGGAAAACACTTGATGAATATATTATGAAACTTGGCGAAACAAGTGTTTTTAATAACCGTGCTTGTAAAGTTGAACTTTTTTTAACAGAAGATGCAGAAATACCAGAAGCAATATTTGCAATTTCTGGTTACGAGTGTTATGTGTTTGATGCTACAAAAAATGAATATCAGTTACTTACTTTAAATGGTGCATTTTCAGTTGAAACAAAAGAAACAACCAAAGAACCAGAAGAAACATTGTTCTATGATGAAGAAAATAATACAAGTCTTCATAAGGTGATAGATAAATTTTCTTCATCAGATTTAGGTTTTCAGAAAAATCCAAATGAGTATATAATGGTACTTTTAGGTACAAATTTAAAAGCAAAAGATGGTAAAACAGTTTATCCTGTAAAAATGTATGAAAAGGATGGTACACCAACCAATTATACTTGTGCAATTGATGGTGAAACTGTTTATAAATTTGACACGACAGAAAAAATGTATGTAAAAGCATAAAAACAACCTGATAGTCTTCTGAACTATCAGGTTGTTTTTTATTTTAATTCAAATGTCACGTTTGAAAAAACAAGGTTTTCCAAATCTTTTTTAGAAATTTTGAAAATTGCTTGTTTTTCTGTTTCTTGTAAAAATTCTGGCATATTATCATCTAGTGGGTCATATTGAAGAAGAATGTACTTGTCACCGTCATCAATGAAAAGTGCAGTTTCAGAAGAATCACTTTCACCACTGAAATCAATTGAAAACTCGTCATCAGTATTGCCTAAAAAGTCAAAACCTAAATTGAAATCGTCAATCAGTGTGTCGGGTTCTTCGCTTGTTAATTGTACATTAGGTTTAAATGTGCCATCTTCTGTAATAGTGAGAAAGATATATAAAAATCCTTTTTCGGGGAGTAATTTGCAATCCGTATGTTTTCTTAATTCTGAAAGTTTAATCTGACAAAAGAAAAAATCGTCGTCAGAAAGTGTTCCGTCTGAAAGCCAATCTTCAGGCATTGTTGGTGCACCTAAAAATTTACTTGTTCCATAATCGTAATCGCCAAATGCTTTTTCAACTTTTAATTTGTACATTTTAATTTGCTCCTAAATATTCTTCTAAAACTTGTCCCGAAGCCTTCATTTCTTTTGCGGCTTCAACACCAACATAACGCCAGTGCCATGGTTCATAGGTAACTTTTGTAATATCTTGCTTGTCTTTTGGATAACGAAGAATGAATCCGTAGTCTGCAGCGTTGTTCATTAACCATTGAAATTCATCAGTATCTTCAAACCATTCGTCAACGCAGACAATATCCATAGCGTAACCTAAATTATGCTCACTGCTTCCTGGTGGCATTATTATTGTTGCTGCTTTAACTGCAGCATCTTTCTTTGAATAACCAAGACTTTCGTAGTAACTTATTTTATTGTTATAGTTTCGTTTTTGTAATTCGTAATCACGATACCCAGAACAAGGTGTTAAATAGACACCATCTTTACTTGCGGCATCAAACATCGCTTCGTAATGTTCGGCAACTTTTTTGTCAAGTCTTTCAGATGAATCACAAACATACACTAAATCTGGTTTATATGTGTCAGGGATTCTGTAGCCAGAATTTACAAGTGTTAGATTCCAGTTCTTTTCGTCAATTGTAATAATTGTAGGGTTATCAATTGTGCCAGACGCAACAGCAGTAACCTGTTGTTTTGTAGTTTCTGGTGTTATCGTGGTTTCTGGTTTTTTATTTTCATTTTTTTTTGTGGTATTTTCAGTTGCTTTTTCAGTTGTTTTTTCAGTTGCTTTTTTAGTTGGGGATTCTGTAACCCGTTCTTCCTGTAGTTTATCAGTTTCGCCGATTGTGGCACCGCTGATTATTTTATTATTTCTGTCATTTATTACCAGACAGACAATAGATACAAAAACTACAATAATAGAAATCATCATAACAAGAAATTTTCGTGCACTTTTGTCTTTTGTCAGATTCATAATTTTACAACTCCTAGAGTTTATTTTTAAATATTATAGTATTTTATAAGGCGTATGTCAATCTATAATAATTGACAGTTATACTAATAGACAATTAGCACAAACAACAAAATGATAAGGCGTAATTTGTGCTATTTTTACAAAGATAAAAAAATATGAAAATATTGTTTTTTTAAAGCAGTTTTTGTGTTATAATTACTCTGTTGTATAATAAATTATTTTGAAAAGGGGTAAATCCTTTATGAAAAGAATTTTAAGTTTAGGTGTAGCACTTTTAGTTGTAAGTGCAAGTTTACTTTCACTTTCAGCATGTTCATCATCAGGCGATGAAGAAGTTGAAGTGCAGACAACTCTTGCAGCGGTTTATACAGAGAGTGCAGTTCCTGTTGAAAAATCAAGTGAAGAAATTCTTAATTATTTCAATTCACTTCTTAATAGCATAAAAACAGAAAGACCTGCTATGTATTACAGATTTGAGAAAAATGTTCCAAATGACAGCCTTAAAGTTACAAAAGCAGGTCAGGAAGAAGCAGAAGAAATTGATTCTTCACTTTCTGCTATTAACGATGCGGCAAAAGCAGTTAAAGACCTTATGTTAGAAAATATCAAAGAAACATCGGGTGATATTCCATTCGGTGGAGATAATACAGATGTTATGCTCGTTCAGGGCGAAAGCTTTGCTTCAAAGCTTTCTGTTGATGATGTTAAATACGCAACAATGACAGAGGTTGGTGACAAATACTATATCACAATTGAGTTTAACGATATCGGTGAAGCAGAAGCAAAAAGTATTCTTTCAAAGGCATTCAATCTTCGTGATAAAGCAGATATTCTTAATTCAGAAGAATTTGCAAAGACAAAAGCATACCTTGAATTAAAAGATTATTCAGTTAATTACACAGGTTGCAAAATTACTGCAACAGTAAATCGTCTTACAAATAAAATTGAAACAGTTAATTACTTCAAAGCTGCAAATGTTACTGCATCTGCTACTGGTAAAGGCACATTCGAGTCTCACGGAGACCTTTCAATTTTATTCACTCTTGAGGATAGTTCATATTATGAATTGAACTGGGAAAATGAAGATCCTACAAGTCCATTAGAAACAACAGAGGTTGCTACTGAGGTTATAACAGAAGTTATGACAGATGCTATTCCTAAGGTTTCAAAAGCTTTCGAGCAATAATAAGCAATATGTTAGGGGGTGGGTAACCGCCCCTATGTTTATAAATACGGAGGTATTTTTATGGGCAAAAAATTTGTAGCACTTCTAATTGTAGTTATTATGTGCTGTACTTTTATTTTTACTGCGTGTAATAAAGATAAATATACAAACCCGGTAACAGGTGAAGAGTACATACTTGTAACTGATGAGAATGGTAAAAAAGTTTTAAGTGAAGATGGCGAATTGTTAGTTTATTCAACTGACGAAAATGGTAAAAAAATTAAAGACGATGAAGGTAATTATGTTACTGAAGTTCATGGTTTTATAGGTCAGATAGAAAACAATGGCGTTATTGAAGATTATGCTTATTATTTCACATTGCCAAGTGGTTGGAAACCAGTTAATGACCAAGGGGAATTTGAAAATAAAAATAAAGGATATAAACTTTCCATAGATATTTTGGAAGAAACATTTAACGATTATTTTGCAAAATCCAAAAAAATTTATGATAGTGTAAATATATCTATTAAAGATGGTATGATTGATGGTGTACCAACTGAAATACACTGGGATGAATATACGTATGATAATATTGATACAAAAGCGTACATAATATCTTTTAAAAATGGCGATTTTTCAACAGTTACAATGTTCTTCAGCAATAATGACAACTTATATGTTTTAAGAATTGAATTTGAGGGCGATATCAATTTTGAAGATGCTAAAGCAGAAATGCTTACAGTTTTCTCAGGACTTGAATTTAAACCTTATGCGTATTATGAAGACCTGACAGACGCACCACTTAAAGAAACACAAGAAGCAAAATAAAACAAAACATCCCGAAGATTTGAACTCTTCGGGATGAATTTTTATATTTATTTAAGAAAAACAGGAGTTTAATTCAATTATATTTTGTCTTTTAAAAGTTTTTCGGTTGACATATAAAGTGTTGGTACTAAAACAACCGCCGCTATTATTTCAATAACACCATTTACTGAAATCAATACTGAAAAGATTGTTTCGAGTGCAGTTGTAACGCCTGCAGTGATAGTTTCGAAACCATTGAAAAGTGTTAATGCAGTAAGTACTAAAACTGTGTTTGTAAGTGTTGCCGCCACAGAAGCGATTGCAAGAGAGAGTGGCTTTTTGAGTTTTGTTTTTGAAAGTGCATAAAAAACAAGACCCGCAACAATGCCTACTATAATTCTTGGCACTAATGAAATCATAGGATTCTGGAATGGAATGTTACCAGGAATTGGTTCCTGAAATGCTTTTATTATACAAAGTACACCCCATGCACCACCAAGAAATGCACCGTATTTTACACCTAAAATACAAGCACCTAAAATAGTTGCAATGTGAATTGTTGTGATTGAAATTGCGCCGACGGGGATGTAGCCGAGTGGTGTGAATGTCATTACGACTGTCAATGCCACGAAAAATGCGCAAATCACAAGACGATTAAGTTTTTTCTTTTTGTTCATAAAAATTTCTCCTTTGCTACTGTTCTCAATAGAGATACAATGCTTTTTAGATTTGAGTTTGTTACCTGTTTTTCTTGTAAATAACTAAAAGACCTTCTAAAACGAGATTTTTATTATAAATTATATCTCTGTCGCAACAATTGATAATTTCTTTAGAGAGGCCACCTGTTGCAACAGTGGTTTTAATTTTTTTACCTAATTCTTTTTCGAGGCGTGTTGCCATACCATCAAGCATAGCAGCATTACCTAAAACAGTACCCGATTTTATACATTCTATTGTGTTAGTTCCGATTGCTTTTTCAGGTGCACTTAAATCAATTGCGGGTAATTGCGAGGTTCTTAAAGATAATGCATCTAAGGAAATACTTATACCTGGTGCTATTGTACAACCTAAAAATACATTACCCTCATCTATAACAGAGATTTTTGTTGCAGTACCTAAATCCATAACAAGACAAGGTAATTCATACTGCGAAATAGCACCGACCGCACCTGCAACCAAATCTGCGCCGACTTCTTTCGGGTTGTCGGTTGAAATTTTAAGACCATTTTTAATTCCTGCCGCAACAACAAGTGCATTTACTTTGGCAACTTTTTCAATTGCTTCTTTAAAAGCACGGGTAAGCTCAGGTACAACAGAGCTTATAACTGCACCCTCAAATTCTCCGCTTATATTTTCTAAATTGAAAACCGCGTTTAGTTCAATTGCATACTGCTCACTTGTTCTGTGGCGCTGTGTTGCAAGTCTTGAAACGAAAATCAATTCATCGTTTTTATATATACCAAGTGTTATATTTGTGTTACCTATGTCAGCAACTAATACCAAAAGAAACACCACCTTGACTTTTTTAATAATTATACACCCGAAAAAGCAAATTATCAAGCAAATTTGATGTGTGAAACAGCAAAAAAATTATTGAAATTGAAATAAAATACTTTAAATTTATTGTGCAATATGTTATAATGTCGGTAATTTATGTGAGGAGTTGTTAAATTATGGCAGATATTCAGATGAATGTTGAAACTGCTTTAAAAAAAGATATGGAAAACAAAATAAAGAAAGGATTGCAAAAAGAAATGAAGAAAGGTAAAGGTTTTATGAAAGAATTCAAAGAATTTATATCTCGTGGTAATGTTATTGACCTTGCAGTTGGTGTTATTATTGGTAGTTCATTTACTGCAATTGTTAATTCGCTAGTAAATAATATTATTACTCCGCTTATAACTTTAATAACAGGTAAAGTTTCTGTGAAAGAACTTTTTGTTGCACTTGATGGTAAAGAATATGAGTCATTAGAAGCGGCAACTGAAGCTGGTGTGGCAACTCTTGGCTATGGTCTCTTCCTTCAGGCAATTATTGATTTTATTATAATTGCATTTGTAATTTTCCTTATGGTTAAAGGTATTAATAAATTAAGAGATATGGGTAAAAAACCTGAAGAAGTGGTAGAAGAAGCACCAACAACAAAGGTTTGCCCTTTCTGTAAGAGTGAAATTAATATTGAGGCAACACGTTGCCCGAATTGTACTTCTCAGTTAGAAGGAGAAAATGCATGAGCAGAATAAGATATTTTATTGCACTCTGGGCATCAAAATCTGCATATATTCTTTTAAAGTTATTAAAAAGAAATGCAACAATGTTTCCTGGCAGAGTTGCTCTTAAAATTTGCCCTGATTATTTAGCCCAGACTAAGAAATGCCCGAATGTACTTTGCATAACAGGTACAAACGGTAAAACAACTACAACAAATATGGTTGCCGATATATTGGCAGAAAGTGGCTACAAAGTTGTTTCGAACAGATATGGTTCAAATATCAATACAGGTGTTGCAACCGCTCTTACACACAGCGTTAATATTTTTGGTAAACCAACTGCAGAAGTTTTATCACTTGAAGTAGATGAACGTTATTCAAGACTTATATTACCTTTTATTAAGCCTGATTATCTCGTGGTTACAAATCTTTTCAGAGATTCTCTTAAAAGAAACGCACACCCTGAATACATTTTCAGTATTTTAGATACTTATGTACCCAAAAATACAAAACTCATTCTTAATGCTGACTGTTTAATGACTTCCCAACTTTTAAAAGAGAATGATAAAGTATTTTTTGCTATTGATAAACTTCCTACAGATATTACTGAATGTGTAAATTTAATAAACGACTTTTCATTCTGTCCTGTTTGTAATGAAAAATTTGATAAAAACAGTGATATTGTAGTTTGTCCGGAGTGTGGTACTCCTCATCATAAGGAATGTTATTTTTCTAATGGAGAATGCAAAAATAAATCACTTCATAGTGAAGGCTTTTCTTTTAAGCCTGAAGAAATTAAGTCAGAGAAAATTGATGTTTTAATTGATGATGAGGTTAAAAAAACAAAAGATGTAATTCTTACCAATATTAATATAAAATATTCTATATCCTGCTGTGAAATAACAACGTCAATATTCATTACCAAACCCATAGTTAAAAATAAACATAATAATATTTTCTTCATAAACACACCTCTTTATTCTTTTACAATAATAGTATAACAAA
>CALAEU010000121.1 GCA_937891215.1 uncultured Clostridia bacterium | reverse complement strand
CCACCTTCAATAACACAATTGTTACTATTACTGATACTCAAGGCAACGCAGTTTCTTGGGCTAGTGCAGGCGAAATGGGCTTTAGAGGTTCTCGTAAATCTACTCCATTCGCAGCACAGACAGCAGCAGAAACAGCTGCAAAAGTTGCTGTTGACCACGGTATGAAAACTATTGAAGTTTATGTTAAAGGCCCAGGTGCGGGTAGAGAGGCTGCAATCAGAGCATTACAAGTTGCAGGACTTGAAGTTACTCTTATTAAAGACGTTACTCCTATTCCTCACAATGGTTGCCGTCCACCAAAAAGAAGACGTGTATAACATATAGGAGGAACGAATTATGGCAAGATATACAGGTGCCGTATGTAAACTCTGCCGCCGTGAAGGTCAGAAACTCTTCTTAAAGGGTAGCAGATGTTATACAGGCAAATGCGCATTAGAGCGTCGTTCATACGCTCCTGGTCAACATGGTCAGGCTCGTAAAAAGATTTCTGGTTACGGTCTTCAACTTCGTGAAAAACAAAAAGCAAGACGTTACTACGGAATCCTTGAAGGACAATTCCACAAATATTTCCTTATGGCTGAAAAGAAACCAGGTCAAGCAGGTGAAAACCTTCTCAGAATCTGTGAAAGCCGTTTGGACAACATTGTTTATCTTCTCGGTTGGGCTGATTCCCGTGCAGAAGCTAGACAACTCGTTACACATGGTCATTTCTGTGTAAACGGTTCTAAAGTTGATATCCCATCTTACCTCTGTAAGCCAGGCGATGCAATTTCAATTAAAGAAAAATCTGCTTCAACAGATTCTTTTAAAAACATTCTCGAAGTAAATGGTGCAAGACCTGTACCAACATGGCTTGAGAAAAACAGTGATGCTAATACAGCAAAGGTTATCAACCTTCCTGATAGAGAGCAAATCGAAGCTCCTATCGAAGAGCACCTTATCGTTGAGTTCTACTCAAAATAATAAAGCTCTTTAGCCTTATCTTTTGCTTTGGCAAAAAACTAACAAAAACATAGTTAAACTGTGTAAAATTTAGGAGGGTTTGGTATGATCGGTATTGAGAAACCAAGAATTGAGTTCTCTGATTCAATGGAAGAAACAGCACATGGTGTGTTTGTAGTAGAACCGCTCGAAAGAGGCTTTGGTACTACTTTAGGTAACAGCCTTCGTCGTGTACTTCTTTCTTCATTACCGGGTTATGCAATTACATCTGTAAAAATTGATGGTATTCTTCACGAATTCTCAACAATTCCTAACGTTAAAGAAGACGTTACAGAAATAGTTCTTAACCTTAAGGGCGTTATTCTTAAAATTCACGGAGACGGTCCAAAGATTATGTATATCGAGGCTAACGGCTCTGGTGAAATCACTGCTGGTGATATTAAAACAGACTCTGAGGTTGAAATTCTTAACCCAGACCACCATATAGCTACACTTGACAACGGTGCTCATGTTTCAATGGAACTTACTGCTGACAAGGGCAGAGGATATGTTTCTTCAGACAGAAATAAACAACTTCTTGCTCCTGAAATAGGTGTAATTGCTATTGACTCAATTTACTCACCAGTATTAAAAGTTAACTATACAGTTGACAATACTCGTGTTGGTCAAATCACTGACTATGACAAACTTTCAATTGAAGTTTGGACAGATGGTACAATTTCTGCAAGAGAAGCTGTTTCTTTCGCTGCAAAAATTCTTACAGAACATCTTAATCTCTTTGTTGACCTTTCTGATGAAGTTTCAAATACAGAGATTATGGTTACAACAGATAACAGTGCAAAAGAAAAAGTACTTGAAATGACAATTGAAGAACTCGACCTTTCAGTTCGTTCATTCAACTGTCTCAAGAGAGCAGGAATTAACACTGTTGAAGATTTGATTAACAAAACAGAAGACGATATGATGAAAGTTAGAAACCTTGGTAGAAAATCTCTTGATGAGGTTGTAAACAAGTTAGCTTCTCTCGGATTTACTCTTAAAGACGAGGACGAATAAGTCCATATTTTCGGCAAAGGAGTGTTATAGATGCCCGGAACAAGAAAACTTGGCAGAACAAGTGACCATAGAAATGCTATGCTTCGTAACATGGTTACAGCTCTTATCGAAAACGGTAAGATGACAACTACTGTTACTCGTGCAAAAGAAGTACGTGCAATGGCAGAAAAAATGATTACTCTTGCTAAGGAAGATAATCTTCATAATAGAAGACAAGTAGCATCTTATATTACTAAGAGTGATGTTGTTAAAAAGCTCTTTAACGAAGTAGCTCCAAAATATAAAGATGTAAACGGCGGTTATTGCCGTATTATCAAGACTGAAGCTCGCCGCGGTGACGCTGCTGAGATGTGCATTCTTGAGTTAATCTAATTTTGTTTTAAAATCCCGTTCGTCTTTTAGCGAATGGGATTTTTAAATTAGGGGTAAAAATGAAGAAAGTAAAGATAATTTCAATACTACTTGCTATTGCAATTACAATTTCTGTTGGGGTGTATGTTGCAGATTTATTTTTAGGGTTCGATGCACCAGAAATCAAGAAGTTAAGCGATAGTAATATTAAAAATACAGAAGATATTAAACTCACGGCGCATCGTGGGTTTTCTGGTGTTGCACCTGAAAATACAATTGCTGCATTTGAAAAGGCGGCGGAATATAATTTCTTTGCTGCAGAATGTGATGTGCATTTAACCAAAGACGGTGTGTGGGTTATTTATCATGATGACAATATTTTCAGATTAACAAATGGATATAAAAATATATCTGATGCAACTTACAATGAATTGCAGGAATATGTAATAGATAATGGTGTAAATGTGGAGCAATATCCAAATCAGAAAATACCGACCTTAGAAGAATTCTTGGTAGTTTGCAAAGATATGAAAATAGTTCCGCAAATAGAAATTAAAAATGGAAGCCAGGAAAAATTACAAGAGATTTTAAATTTACTCGATAAATATAATTTAAGAGAACAGGCGATTATTATTTCATTTAATATAGATGCAATAAAAACTATAAGAGAACTTGACGATAAAATTGAAATCTGGTATTTAGTAGAAGAAATTACCGATAATGAAATTAATGAATGTGTAAATAATAATTTTGCATTAGCATTCAATCATAAAAAGAATAAAAAAGAAAAAATAAGAATAGCAAGTGACAAAAATATTAAACTCTGTGCGTGGACAGTTGACGATGTAAAAGTAATTGAACAACTTTACAATATGGGTGTTAAATACATAACAACAAATGCAGTAATTTACTGATATTTTCTAAAAATGAAAATATCAGTAAATTTTGTGTAATATTACAAAAAAACTTATAAAATTTATAATATTTACTACTTTTAGATATTTAATTTGCTCTTTTATTTTATACTTAAAAGTGTTATAATATTAAAAGTGACTTTGTACACATAGAAGAGAAATTTTACTTAATTCAGATATATGTAATATAAAAGTTAGGGGTGCCGCACGTGGAAAGATTTGTAATCCGTGGAGGTAATAAACTTCACGGTGAAATTAAAATCAGCGGTGCAAAGAATGCGGTTTTAGGTATTATGCCTGCTGCAATTCTTGCTGATGGTCCTTGTAGAATTGAAAATATTCCTGATATCAGCGATGTCAGAATGATGATAAAAATTTTACGTCATATTGGTGCAGAGGTTGAAACACCAGAAGAGGGTGTAGTAATAATCGACGGTAAAAACGTTGATGCTTCTCAGAATATTCCAGATAAAATGACACGTAAATTAAGAGCGTCTTATTATCTTTTAGGTGCTCTTTTAGGTAAATATGGCAAAGCAAGTGTTTCAATGCCTGGTGGTTGCTATTTTGGTGAAAGACCAATTGACCAACACATAAAAGGCTTTGAAGCGTTAGGTGCTACTGTAAGCACAGAGAGTGCTGTTGTAAGCGCTACTGCAGATGATTTAATGGGTTCATCTGTTTATATGGACGTTGTTTCTGTTGGTGCTACAATTAACGTAATGTTAG
>CALAEU010000120.1 GCA_937891215.1 uncultured Clostridia bacterium | reverse complement strand
CTTCTGCTTCAATGCCAAATACATCTTTCGCATCTTCTTCGTTAGAAATACAAACATCTACATACTGGCAAAGTTCTGTCATTGCTTTTCTTGCTTCTTCTCTTGTCCAAAGTTTTCCTCTGTAGTTTAAGTCACAAGAAATTTTAACACCTCTTGCCTTTGCAGCCTTACAAGCTTCAAGGCAGATTTCAGTAACATTTTTGCCTAATGCCGGAGTAATACCTGTAAAATGGAACCAGTCTGCACCCTCAAAGATTGAGTCCCAATCGAATTCACTTTTATCTGCTTCCATAATTGCAGAGTGTGCTCTGTCATAAATACATACAGAACCGCGTTGTGAAGCACCTTTTTCAAGGAAATAAATACCAACTCTGTCGCCACCACGAACGATTTTTGTAGTATCTACACCAAATGCTCTTAAAGAATTCACAGCACCCTGACCAATTGCGTGTGCCGGTAATTTTGTTACGAATACACTGTCTAAACCATAGTTTGCAAGTGACACAGCAACATTTGCTTCGCCACCGCCGAATGTAGCCTGCATCTGGTCATTCTGAAAAAATCTGTAATAACCCATTGGTGCAAGTCTTAACATTAATTCACCGAATGTAACAACTCTTTTCATTGCTCTCAGCCCTCCATTTTTTCAAGTGCTTCTTTTACGAAAAAGCTACCACCGATTGCTGCAACCTTGTCGAATGCCAAGAATTCGTCTATGTTATTTCTATCAACGCCACCAGTTGGAATAAACTTAACCTGTGGGAATGGGCCAGAAAGAGCTTTTAATGCTTTTAAACCACCGTAGATATTTGCAGGGAAGAATTTAACAGTTGTAATACCTAATTCTAAAGCCTGCATAATTTCTGTTGGTGTAACACAACCAGGGTAATAAGGAATATTTTTCTCTTTACAGATTTCTGCAACTGCAACTGAAAGACCTGGTGACACAATGAACTGTGCACCTGCTTCTAATGCAGTTTTACATTGCTCTGCATTTATAATAGTACCGGCACCAACATTCATTGTCGGATATTTTTCTCTTGCATATTTAATTGCTTCTGCCGCACAAGCAGTACGGAAAGTAATTTCTGCACAGTTAATGCCGACATTCTGAAGAGCAGTTAAAATTTTATCTGTCTCAGACATTTCTTTAATAACAACAACCGGAATATTTTTTTCCATCTTAATCACACTCCTGAATATGCTGAGAAGCCACCATCAATTGGTAAAACAACACCTGTTATAAAACCTGCAGCTTCATTATTAACTAAAAATAAAAGTCCACCTTCTAATTCTTCACTCTCACCAAATCTGCCCATTGGTGTAGCAGCTAAAATTTTGCCGGTTCTGGCAGTTGGTGTACCATCGTCATTAAATAAAAGTTTTGCATTCTGCTTTGTTGAGAAAAAACCTGGCGCAATAGCATTTACACGGATACCAACTTTTGAAAAATGTACTGCAAGCCATTGTGTAAAGTTTGAAATAGCCGCTTTAGCACCTGAATAAGCAGGGATTTTTGTAAGTGGTGTGTAAGCATTCATTGATGAAATATTAAGAATGTTACAACCATCTCTGCCTACCATCTGACGAGCAAATGCCTGAGTAGGAATAAGTGTACCCAAGAAGTTTAAGTTGAATACAAAACCTACACCGTCAGCGTCCAAATCAAAGAATGATTTTGTGTCAGCGTCAATATCACCGATTTCAAAATATTCTTTGTCTGTTGTAGCTTTAGGATTGTTACCACCTGCACCATTGACTAAAATATCGCAAGGACCGAAATCTTTCAATACTTCGTCTGCTACATTGTAACAGATTTCTTTATTTAAAACATTACAAGCGTAAGCTTTTGCTATACCGCCCTCTGCAATAATTTCGTCTGCATAACCTTTTGCCGCTTCTTCGTTTAAGTCAAGTAACGCAACTTTTGCACCCGCACGTGCTAAAACTTTTGCAAAGTAACTGCAAAGAACTCCGCCCGCACCAGTAACAACCGCAACTTTACCAGTTAAATCAGTATTTAAAACATTTTTATTCATTTATTTCAATCCTTTCTCACAGGCCTCAAAAAGTCCGTTTATATACGCGGCACCCAATGCCCTGTCATAAAGTCCGTAACCGGGTTTACCCGTTTCACCCCAAATC
>CALAEU010000119.1 GCA_937891215.1 uncultured Clostridia bacterium | reverse complement strand
CTTGACTGGATTGTTGAAGAATGCGAAAAAAGAGGAATGTACGTCATTCTTGATATGCACGGTGTACCAGGACACCAGAGCATTGCCCACCACTGCTGTCGTGTAAACCATTGCAGACTTTATGATGAAACCGATGAGGGAGCACGTTTTCGTACACTTGCCTGTGAATTGTGGAGTGAAATCGCCCGTCATTTTGTAGGTAACGGAACAGTTGCCGCCTATGACTTAATGAATGAGCCGATGTGCGATTACGAAGGCGAAGATAAGGTCAACAGCAAGTATCATGACGTTTATTCTTTGCTTTACAATGCAGTCAGAAGAAACGACCCTGAGCATATAATAACTCTTGAAGCAATCTGGACACCTGATGATATGCCACACCCAAAAGAATATGGATGGGAAAATGTGATGTATCAGTATCACTTTTATGACGATTCAAATGATAGTTTCAAGAAAGTTTCACAGCACCACGCAAGTAAAAACTTTAATGTGCCTGTGCTTGTCGGTGAGTTTTCTCCTTGCCGTGGCACTGCAACATGGGAATACATATTAAATCTTTTCAACGAGTGTTCATATAACTGGCTGACTTGGACCTACAAAGGTCATTGTGCTAAAGGGAAAACAAGTCAATGGTTTATGTTTGGCTCAGATGATGAAGATAATGTTGTTGATATAAACAATGACCCAATTTCAGAAATTGAACGCAAATGGTCATCTATAAGAACAGAAAATTGCTGTAAGCCAATGAACGACCATGCGTTACTCTCTGAATATGCAAAAGCATAATTTTTAATATAATCTGCCATATGGCGTGATTATAAATATTATTTTTAAAGGAGATTGCTTTTTGAAAAAGACAATCAGTACATTGGAGATTGTGTTTTAACCGAGGAGGTTTGTAAATACAATCACACAAACCTCCCACATTGAAGGTCAACAATTTTCAGGAGGAAAAACAATGAATAGAAATGACATAATAATTCGTAATGAAAGAAAAGATGAACAAAGAGAAGTTGAAAATCTCGTAAGAGAATCGTTCTGGAATGTTTATCGTCCCGGTTGCCTTGAACATTATGTACTCAATCAGCTTCGTAATGATAAGGCATTTATTCACGAACTCAACTTCGTGATGGAAAAGGACGGCAAAATTATAGGACAGAATATGTTTATGCATGCGGTTATTAAAGCTGATGACGGCAGAGATATTCCGATTCTTACAATGGGTCCTATATGTATTGCAAATAAACTGAAGCGTCAGGGTTATGGTAAAATCCTGCTTGACTATTCACTTGAGAAAGCAACAGAAATGGGATTCGGTGCAATCTGCTTTGAAGGCAACATTGGTTTTTATGGCAAAAGTGGATTCACTTATGCCAGTGAATTCGGTATTCGTTACCACGATTTGCCAGCAGATGCAGATGCCTCATTCTTCCTTTGTAAAGAACTGAAAAACGGCTATCTCAAAGGTGTTACCGGTGAATACACACCACCTCAGGGATATTTTGTAAATGAAGACGATGCAGAGAATTTTGATAAGCAGTTTTCTCCAAAAGAAAAACTGAAACTTCCTACACAACTTTTCTGAAAGACGAATTAAACAAGGGCAGTACACTTCGGTGTACTGCCTGATGTTTTCCTTTTCTTTGTTTACTGCGGTATAATTTTTGTTCAGTTTTTTAACTGAAATCATTCTAAATTTTATATCTAAAACATCTTGAACAGATTGATAATATCGTTTATCATAATTTGGGTAGTGCAATTTTTTATATTTTAATATATAATATTTATTTGGTGATATATATGATGGAAAATATTTCGACTGAACGAATTTTGAATAGATTAGATGAGCTTTTAAGCAGAAATGATTATGCATCTGCAGAGGAACATATTTTATATTGGATTGGAGAAACAGAACGTATTTATGATAACCGAACAAAATTACTTCTTTTGAATGAGTTGGCAGGTCTTTATCGTAAACTTGCAAAAGAAAAGGAAGCGTTGAAAACTGTTGAAACTTTACTTAATTTGGTTACCGATATGAAAATAGAAAATAATATAGGTGCTGCTACAACTTACATTAATTGTGCTACAGTATTTAAAGCATTTTCTAAAGCAGAAGAAGCTTTACCACTCTTTAATAAAGCACAGCATATATATGAAACCGAACTTGAAGTTGACGACGAGCGCTTTGGAGCTCTTTATAACAATATGGCTCTTGCTTTAGTCGATTTAAAAAGATTTGATGAAGCATTCGAGTTATATGAAAAAGCACTTTCTGTAATGAACAAATCAGATAACGGTCTTTTAGAAGTTGCTATAACTTATTTAAATATAGCAAACTTAAAAGAAGTTGAATTGGGAATCGAGAACAGTACCGAAATTATTAATGATTATTTACAAAAAGCTATGAAGCTTTTGGATGAACATGAAACAAGAGATGGTTACTATGCTTTTGTTTGTGAAAAATGTGCTTCTGTATTCGATTATTATGGCCACTTTATTTACTATCAAGATTTATTAGAAAGGGCACGAGAAATATATGAAAGGTCTTGAACTTGCCGAAAAATTTTATTATGAATATGGCGAAAAGATGCTTAATGATAACTTTTCACATATAAAAAATCATATCGCAGTTGGTCTCGTCGGTAGTGGTTCAGAATGTTTTGGATTCGATGATGAAATCTCTCGTGATCACGACTTCGAACCAGGTTTTTGTATTTTCATACCAGATGAACCTATTATTTCTTCAAAAGATAAATTTGAACTTGAACGAGCATATTCAAATCTACCCAAGGAGTTTGATGGTTTTAAAAGAAATAATATAAATCCTGTCGGTGGTAATCGTCATGGTGTGATCAGAATTTCCGATTTTATTGAAAGCAAAACAGGAGATAAGAGTGGTAATATATCAACTAAAGATTGGTTCTTCATTTCAGAGCAATTTCTTTTAGAAGCAACTAACGGTAAGCTTTTTTATGATAATCTGGGGCTTTTTACAGAAATTCGTGAAAAACTCAAATATCTTCCTGAAGATGTAAGATTAAAAAAACTTGCTGGTAATATTTTGGTAATGGCACAAGCCGGTCAATATAATTATAAAAGATGTGTTTCAAGAGAAGAAACCGCGGCTGCTCAATTAGCTGTTTTTGAATTTGTAAATGCTACATTAAAAGTAATTTTTTTATTAAATAAAAGATATATCCCTTATTATAAATGGAGTTTCCATGCATTAAATGACCTACCCCAATTATCTCAATTTTATTATGAACTCGAATATCTTATTTCAAGTTCAAATATCGAAAAGGAAGCAAAACTTAAAGAAGAAATTAT
>CALAEU010000118.1 GCA_937891215.1 uncultured Clostridia bacterium | reverse complement strand
AACTAAAAATGATAGGATATTTTTATTTCTTATAACACTAGCAACTAGCAACTGACACACTGACCACTGACACACTCCCCACTTGAAACTTGCAACTGATTTATGCTATACTACCCACATACGAAAGAGGTAAAATTATGAGTTTTGATTTTTTGAATTGTAACGGAAAGGTTGCCTTAGCACCTATGGCGGGTGTTGCAGACAGAGCTTTTCGTGAATTATGTGTAAATTACGGTGCTTGTTACTCAGTTACAGAAATGGTGAGTGCCAAAGGGTTAAGCCTTGACGATAAAAAGAGTAAAGAGTTACTTAATATTACTGAACCTGAACGCCCTTGTGGTGCACAGATTTTTGGTAACGACCCGAAAACAATGGCAATTGCAACAGAGAAAGCATTGGAATTCTCGCCACAGTTTATTGATATAAATATGGGTTGCCCTGCACCTAAAGTTGCAGCGTCTGGTGGCGGTGCATTACTTATGAAAAATCCTGAACTTGCAGAGCAAATAGTAAAAGAAGTTGTTAAGGTTTCTACTGTACCTGTAACAGTAAAAATGCGTTCAGGTTGGGATGACAACACAATAAATGCAGTTGAACTTGCAAAAAGGTGCGAACAAGCAGGTGCAAGTGCTTTAACAGTTCACGGCAGGACAAAGGTGCAGATGTACTCTCCCCCAGTTAACACTGATATTATAAGAGAAGTAAAAAAAGCGGTTAAATTACCGGTTATTGGTAACGGCGATATTATTGACGGCAAGAGTGCCGCAAAAATGCTTGAAGAAACCGGGTGCGATTTGGTTATGGTTGGTCGTGGTGCATTGGGAAGACCATGGGTATTCCAGCAGATAAATGCTTACTTAGAGCATGAAAGGATTTTACCTGAGCCACCTGTTATTGAGAGAATGTTAATAATGCTCAAACACATTGAAAAACTCTGCCTTTATAAAGGTGAAAGAATAGGCATAAGAGAAGCACGAAAACACGCCGCCTGGTACACAAAAGGACTTCGCGGTGCGGCAGAATACCGTGCAAAAATGAGTTCAATTGAATCATTTGACGATTTAAAATTCATCGCTGGTGAATTTATTGAGCTCTCACAAACCGCTGACCACTGACTTTCCAACATTTGTGTAATGAAATTAAACACCCCGTATGTTACTATTAAAAAGACATTTGTCAAAAGCAAATGCAAAAAATAGTAAATACGAGGTGTATTTTTATGAAACGAACGTGTAGTTTAATTTTAGCACTGATTTTATCTTTTACTTTATTTTCAAATTTTAATTTAACCACAGAAGCAAGTAGCACTGTTTATGGTGCAGGTAAAGTAACAACAGCCAGTACCTCACTTAATGTACGAAAAAGTGCTTCAACATCTTCATCTGTTATTACTACTTTAAAAAGAAATTCACAGGTAACACTTATAAATAAAAGTGGTAATTTCTGGTATGTAAGATACAGTGCTTCAGGTTATGGTTATTGTAGTGCAGATTATATTACAGTTACTTCAAAAAATGTTAAAACAGTAAAAACAACAAGTGGTAATCTTAATGTAAGAAGCACGGCTTCTACAAGTGGTACTGTTCTTGCAAGACTCAGCAGTGGCACAAAAGTGCCTGTAATTTCAACCTCAAACGGTTGGTCAAAAATTCTTTATAACGGTAATAAAACGGGTTATGTAAGCAGTGCTTATTTAACAACATCAACTCAGAATAATACAACTACAAGTTACAAAGCAATAAAACTTTCAGGTGTACCGAATTTTAAACAGACAGACTCCCGTTGGTCAAATATAATTATTGGTTCATCTGGTCAGACAATAGCTAAAATAGGTTGTGCTACAACTGCAATTGCAATGCTCGAAAGCAAGAGGACAAACACAACAATTTACCCACACAATATGATGAAAAAACTTTCATACACTTCAGGTGGTGCGGTTTACTGGCCAAGTAATTACACACAGATAACATCACAGAGTGGTTATCTTACAAAAATTTATAATCTTTTAGATCAAGGCAAACCTGTTATTGTTGGTGCTAAAAAATCAAAGATTAGTATTATCTATTGCTTTAAAATATCAAAATAGAGGCAAACATATTATTACAACACATTATGAGCATTCATCTATATATGGGCCAATTGGTTATCTTCAAACATTAGGTTTTGAAGTTGATTTTGTTGATTCAAAAGAAGATGGTACTGTTGATTTAGAACATTTAGAATCTTTATTAAGGGATGATACTATTTTAGTATCAATAAACGCTATTAATAGTGAAATTGGTATAATTCAACCTATAAATGAAATAGGTAATATAGTGAAAAAATATCCTAAGTGCTTTTATCATGTAGATATTACCCAAGCAGTAGGTAAAATTAATGTAGATTTATCAAATATAGATTTGGCATCCTTTTCAGCTCATAAATTTTTTGGTTTAAAAGGAATAGGTGTTTTATATAAAAAATCTAAAATAATTATTGAACCATTAATTCATGGTGGTAAAAGTACTAGTGTATTTAGAAGCGGAACACCAGCACATCCATTGATTGTTTCAATATCTAAGGCTTTACGTTTAGCGACCATAGATTTAGAACAAAGATATAATTATGTAAAAGAATT
>CALAEU010000117.1 GCA_937891215.1 uncultured Clostridia bacterium | reverse complement strand
AGATGCTATAGAATGGATTAGAGCAAGAAAAAAAAGAAAAATAGCAAGAAAAGCTCAAGAAGATTTTGAGAAAAGGTTGAGGTGTGATCAAGAAACTATTAGAAGAGGTGAACTTATTGGGAAAATTTGGGGTTTTAAAAATGGTTTATATAAACCAAAAACAAAACAAGAAGAAAAGATGTTGAAAAAAGAACTAGAGCAAGATATTGAAAGAGGAGATAGGATTAGAGAAAAAGAACAAGGAGATTCAAGAAATACAAGAGGTAATTCGAAAGGCAGAGGAGAAAGAGAGAGATAAAGTCAGCAATATTTAATATATTGTTGACTTTTTTGCGTAAAAGCTATAAAATACACCTAACAAAAAGTGAAAGGAAAATATTAAGCAATGCCATACATAGAATTTAAAAATATTTTAAAAGAATATCAAATGGGTGAATTAACAATTAAAGCTTTAAATGATACTAATTTTGAAATTGAAAAAGGAGAATTAGTTTGTATTGTTGGTCCTAGTGGTGCTGGAAAAACTACTACTCTAAATATTTTAGGTGGTATGGATACAGCTACGTCTGGGACTGTTTTTGTAGATGATAAAGAAATTACAAAATTAAAAGGAAAAGAACTTATTAAATATCGTAGAGAAGATATTGGTTTTGTGTTTCAATTTTATAATTTAGTGCAAAATTTAACAGCATTAGAAAATGTTGAATTAGCTACTCAAATATGTGAAGATGCATTAAATCCTAAAGACGTTCTTGAAAAAGTAGGGCTAAAAAATAGAATGAAGAATTTTCCATCTCAATTATCAGGTGGTGAACAACAAAGAGTAGCAATAGCTAGAGCAATTGCTAAAAATCCAAAATTATTATTATGTGATGAACCAACAGGAGCCTTGGATTATAATACAGGAAAACAAATATTACAATTACTTCAAGATACTTGTAGAAAAGAAGGAATGACTGTTGTAATAATTACTCATAATACTGCAATAGCCCCAATGGCTGATAAAATTATTAAATTTAAAAACGGTACAGTATCAGAAATAATTGTGAATGAAAATCCAAAACCAATTTCTGAAATTGAGTGGTAATAATAGAAAAAATATAAAAACTAAAGAAAGGTAAGTATAATATATATTATACAAGGAAAAATAATATGGAACATATTTTAAGTTGCAAACAATTTTCAAGAAAATCGTTAGAAGAACTTTTAGATTTAGCTAAGGATATTAAATTAAATCCTAAAAAATATGAAAACGCTTTAGAAAATAAAATAATTGCTCCAATATTTTTTGAACCTAGCACAAGAACAAGGCTTTCGTTTGAAACTGCAGCTTTAAAATTAGGTGCTAAAAATATTACTACAGAAAATGCTCAAAATTCTTCTACCAAAAAAGGTGAAACATTGCAAGATACAATAAGCGTATTATCAGGTTATGCTGATTGTATAGTAATGCGTCATTCTCAGGATGATGCAGCAGAAATAGCAGCTTCAGTATCAAAAGTTCCAATTTTAAATGCTGGAAGTGGCAAAAAAGATCATCCTTCGCAATCATTATTAGATATATTTACAATAAGAGAAAAAAGAGGAACAATAGATGGAATTAAAATTGCAATTTTAGGAGATTTAGTGCATGGAAGAACAATCCATTCTTTGTTAGAAATATTAACATTATATAAAAATATAGAAGTTTTTGGATTAAGTAAAACATGTTTTAGATTACCAGAAAAATATAAAGAATTACTTTCAAATGTTATTTCTAAAAATATCGAACTTCAAAACGATTATCTTCGAAGTGAAATTGATGCGGTAGTATTTACTAAAAAGGGGGCTTTTATTATTGAAGTGAAAAACACCAAGAAAAATATCTTTATAGATAAAAATGGATTGTTTTTCAGAGTAACCGATGAACGACAACAATTTGATTCAAATATTGCCGAAAAAATGCAAACAAAAGAGGCATTATTAAGAACCGAACTCGATAAACTTGGTTACAGCGGACTTCAGATTTTTAAAATTGTTGTGTTTACTAATACAAAAGCAGAAATACAAAATAAATGCAAACAATTAAAAACCTGTTTTTCAAGTCAATTAGCTACAATTATTGAGAATTGGGATGCCCCTGTTTATCTTAGAACTAATGATTTATACACAATGTCCGAAGCTATCAACAGAATTTCTTCAAGTGCAACATTCCCAATGGAATTTGATACTGATGCAGCAAAGAAAAACTTTGCTTTACTCGTTGCAAAATTAGAACTTGCAGAATTACCAAAAAAACAAACATGTATAAGCTGGATTAAAAACCTTGCAGCTATTTTTAGCACAAAAAATCATAGATATGCCACCGCAACAGCTGCCGCAGCTGTCGGAATTATAACAACATCTATTTGATTTACATATTTTGCTAAAGTAGTGAAATTAACGCCATTTAACTTGTTAACTTAATTATATATCTTTTGAAAAGAGTCGGTTACAATGTAACCATAGTAAGAAACAACTTACTAAAAAACATTTGATTAGGAGGACTGATTATGAGTTATTTAAATTTAGTAAAAGAAAACCAATCTTTAAGAAAGGAGAATGCAAGATTACGTAATTTATGTAATGAAAAAGATTCTTATTTTATGGAATTAATGTCTGATGCTTTGCGTCATGGTAGTAAATTAGCCGCCAAACATATGGCAGACAGGAAAAGTTATAAGAATGATAGGTATTAATTAGAAATCAGGAGGTTTTATTTATGTTTTTTTAAAAGAAAAGTGCTTATGAGGTAAGCGAAAAGGATTTTGAAGAATTAACTTTTGGTAGAAATGACACTGTTTGTTTATCATACGATGAACACACTGGGATTATCAATGAAGATGGATATGTTGTTCTTGACAGGGAAGACGAAGATTTTATTGGTAGAGACTTTATAGACTCACTCATTGATAGCAGAAAATCGATAGCTTGGGGAAGAGATGAAGAAACCGATACCAACTATGAATTCACCCGTTGGAGTAGTAAAAATAATTAAAGGATGTGTTAATATGTCAACAAATTGGGAATATGCAATAGCATCTTCGGAGATTGCAGATTTAGGTGGACTCGAAGCATTTAAAAAATTTCACTTTAATAGAGGTGTTATAAGTTCAAGTAAAGTTTGGGCTCCTGCAACAATAGCTATAGGAATTGCTACAACACTAGTTACAACAGCATACCAAAAGCAAAAAGCAGCAAAAGAGCAAAAACAGTTATTAGAAGATAGGGCTCAAGAAATTGAAAAAGCTTTAAAGAATTATGCTAGGTTTAATGAACAAATGCAAATTGAGGAGGTGACAAATAATGAGTAAATTCAAAATAATTTTTGATGGAGAAGAGGAAGACGATATCTTTGATACCGAAGAAGCAGCAGAAGAATATGCATCATATCTTTGCTCTTGTTCAAAGGAGGGAGCAGAAATACTTCACATGTCAAATCCTGGAGACTACGATTATGTTGAAGATGATTTCGATGACCCTGAATATGAAATAATAGAAGTAGATGACTAACAAAAGTCTCTATAAAACGTAACCAAAACAAACCGCCTTAGAACAAATAATTCGTTCAATTTGGATGCAGAAACTGTTTTCTTCACCCCGACTGCGTACAGAGGTACGCCGAGTGGGTGAAAAAATGACTAAAACCCCCGAAGTCCGTGACTTCGGGGGTTTGTTCTACGCTAAAGTAAGCAAACTATTATTATTCTTGGAAACCGCTGTCAACTAATGCAGCAAGTGCAGTAACTGCTTGTTCCTCATCTACACCACCAGCGATGATGCGGATATCTGTACCACCCATAATGCCGAGTGAAAGAACACCAAGAAGACTTTTTGCGTTTACTCTTCTTTCTTCTTTCTCAAGCCAGATAGATGATTTGAATTCATTTGCTTTCTGAATAAAAAATGTTGCTGGGCGAGCGTGAAGACCTACTTGATTCTGAACTGTAACATCTTTAACGAACATACCAATTTACTCCTAAAATCTGAATTTTGTCATATTTACTATTTCGAATATTTGGTTGTACTCTTGAACTCGTCACACAACATTTTGTGTAAAAAGTCAGGTACAGGGGAATTTTGCTAAGTTTCCTTAACTGTGATTATTATATCACTAAATCGCTTAAAGTCAACGAATTTTCGAAAGTTCATAGGTAATGCTAAACTGTGACATTTTTCAAGTTTTTGATTTGTGCAAATTTACTACAATTTTCAACCCATTATATCAAACTTCAACAAGTTATTGAATGGCAATTCACTGGTTACTGCTTAGTTTTTACAGTAACTTTACAGTATATATTATGCATTACATTGGTTATTTCATACTATGTTTTTCTTTGATTTTTGCTAAGATTTTTTTATCTTTTTCACTTAGTTCTGCTTTTTCTAAAAGCTCAGGTCTTCTTAAAAATGTTCTTTCGAGTGATTGTTCTTTCTTCCACTCGTCTATTTTACCGTGATGTCCTGAATATAAAACCTCTGGCACTTCTCTTTCGTGCCACGAAACCGGTTTTGTATATTGTGGGTGTTCTAAAAGAGATGAATAATGACTTTCGCCGATAAATCCCTGTTCGTCTGAAAGTACTCCTGGTAACATCCTTGAAACAGCATCCGCTAATATCATAGCAGGTAACTCGCCACCTGTTACAACATAATCACCAATAGAAATTTCTTCATCAACTATTTCGTCAATTACTCTCTGGTCAACACCCTCGTATCTGCCACAAAGAATTGCAATATTGTCTAATTTTGACAATTCTTTTACTCTTTCCTGAGTAAGTGTTTTTCCGACTGGTGACATATATATAAAGTGTGGTTTTTCTTCTGTTTCGTTACAAACTTTTTTGAAACAATCATATATAGGTTGTGCCATCATAAGCATACCTTCGCCACCGCCATAAGGCGTGTCATCAACCTGATTATGCTTGTTTATGGCAAAATCTCTTATCTGATGAAAGTTTATTTCGACTGCGCCTTTTTTTCGCGCTCTGCCTATAATACTTTCACTCATTACCGCGTCACACATTTCAGGAAAAAGAGTTAAAATATCAATCCTCACTGAAAAGCCCCCTTAATGCGTGAATGTACACTTTTTCTGCTTCAACATCACATTTTTTTACAACATCAGGTATTGCAGGAATGAGCACTTCTTCGCCCGATGGTGTTTTTACATACCACACATCATTAGCACCTGTTTCTGCAACATCTGTAATTTCACCATAGCAAATAGTTTCATCGTCACAGTCGATTACTTTACACCCTAAAAG
>CALAEU010000116.1 GCA_937891215.1 uncultured Clostridia bacterium | reverse complement strand
ATGACCCTGTTCTCCGTCCTAAATTTGCAGTTCTTGACCCTGAGCTTACAGTAGGCCTTCCACCACATATTACTTCAACTACCGGTATGGACGCCCTCACACACGCTGTTGAAGCATTTATTGGTAGAAGCAATGTAAAATCAACTGAAGATGCTGCCTTAAAAGCTACAAAACTTATTTTTGAGAACATTGAAAAAGTGTATGAAGACGGCAAAAACATTGAAGCAAGAGAAAATATGCTTGTTGCTTCATTCTATGCTGGTGTTGCATTTACAAGAGCTTATGTTGGTTATGTTCATGCTATTGCTCACAATTTAGGTGGTATGTATGGTATTCCACACGGACTTGCTAACGCAGTTATTCTTCCTTACATACTCGAGTTCTTCGGCGAATCTGCTCACCACAGACTTGCAATTCTTGCTGATGTTGCAGATATTACAGATGGACTCACGACCGAAAAAGAAAAAGCAGAAAAATTTATTTATGCAATTAAAGAACTCAACAAAAAAATGAATATACCGGATAAATTTGAAGGAATTAAAGATGAAGATATTGAGTTAATTGCTACACGCGCTCTTAAAGAAGGCAACCCACTCTACCCTGTTCCAAAGATTATGAATCTTGAGGAATGTAAAGCAATAATTAAGAATTTACAGAAATAATTCCAATAAAAAAGAACCTGTCAAGCAGGTTCTTTTTTATTGCTTTTATTTGTTTTTAATTTATTCAGGAAAAATCTTATAATCAAAACAGCAATAATACCGCCACCGATTGCAATTGCGACTTTACCTGTTATAAGAAGTTGAGCACCAAATTCATCATAATCTTTAATTAAAAGGTTTCTCATAGCCTGGTAAAGTGTACCACCAGGAACTAAAGCAATACAACCAGGTAACAGGAATATTGTTGACGGAGCTTTGCCTACCCTTGCACAAATTTCTGCAAAACCTGCAGTTGCAAATGACGCTAACATATTTGCTATAAACAAGTCATCACTTATAAACTCGAGACAAACAAAGTAAACAACGCAAGCAACTAGCCCATCAAGTGCTGCCAGCGGAATGTGTTTAATACGCAATCTGAAAATTATTGCAAAACCTATTGTACTTATAACACCAGCAATAATTTTTATAATAATATCCATACTCAATTAAACACACCTCCGAATATCATCATAGCAACAGTAAATCCGAAGGCTACCATAACTGCAATTAAAACTGCCTGAACTAGTTGAATAATGCCAGAAACAGTATCACCAAAGAGCAAGTCACGAACTGCATTACCAAATGCAAGACCTGGTACCAAAAGCATAATAACACCAATAAGAATCATATCGGTATTACTACCTATTCCAAATGAAATTAAAGCGAGTGAAACAACTGCGCCAACAAATGAAGAAATAACCGAGTGAATCATTGAATTGACAAATGCAGTTTTGTGTAAATTGAAGAAAGTAACTACAATACCTGCAACCGCCGCAACAAGCGCGTCGTAAAGATTCCCCCCAAAAAATACTGCAAAACCACCTGCACCTAAAATTCCACCAATATAACAAAGAATATTCGGGAATGGTCTGCCTTTTTTAGCAACTTCTATTTCGCTCTCAACTTCTTCAAGTGCAACTTTTTTTGAACAAACATCTCGTGAGAGATTATTCATTTTTTCTAAAAGATACATATTATTACTATTCTGATAAACTCTTCGCACCTGTGAAGAGTGTGTACCATCTTTCATTCTTATATTTGCAATAATCAAAGATGGTAACGCAAATATATCTGCAAATTCTGCACCATAAGCCATACAAATACGAGTAACTGTATCTTCAATTCTATAAGGCTCACCACCACAACGCAGTATATTCTCGCCAATATCAAGGGCTTTGGCGAGAATATAATCTGCTGTATAAGTGTTAGTAGAAATCTCTGTCATAAAACTAACTCCAAAATTAATTTGTCATTTTCTCCTGTTTTACTTTATGGTCAATTACATGACGAGAAGCAAGTTCTTCTGTAACTTCTTCAAGAGAAATGCCCATCTCTATCATAAGCACCATTATATGATATGTCAAGTCTGCAATCTCGTAAATAGTTTCTTTTTTGTCATTTGCTTTACCAGCTATAATAACTTCTGTTGACTCTTCACCGACTTTTTTGAGAATTTTATCAATACCTTTTTCAAAAAGATAAGTTGTGTAAGAGCCTTCTTTTTTCTCTATTTTTCTGCCAACAAGCATTTTCATAAGATTTTCCATAGAAAATTCATTGTTTAATTCTTCATTTTCATAAACTAAGTCATTAAAACAAGAATCTGTACCGGTATGACACGCAGGACCATCTTTTTTTACAACTACTGTTAAAGCATCTTTGTCGCAATCTGCAGTAATACTTACAATGTGTTGATAGTTACCACTTGTTTCACCCTTGAGCCACAGTTCTTGTCTTGAACGACTGTAAAAACAAGTGAGGCCTTTTTCTAAAGAAATTTTAAGACTTTCTTTATTCATATAAGCAAGAGTTAAAACCTTCTTTGTTGCGTAATCTACAACTATTGCAGGAATAAGTCCTTTTTCATCAAATTTAAGTTCTTCAATATTTAACATAACTTTCTCCTTAAGAATTTAAAATAAATGATTGTTTATTATTTTCCCTACCCCAGATTATTTCTAATTCTAGTGGTATATTTGATTTAAAAGTAATTTCAGGTTTTTCATCCTGAGATTTTCTTTCGTTACAGATAAGCGTTAATTCACCATCAGTTTTAAATGGATACTGCTCTATTCCGTGTTTTTCCAAGAGTGTAACATCCCATATAATTCTGTTATTTTCTGCATCTGGTTTAATACCAAAAACAAATTCAAACAGAATTGAAATTGGCGAAATACCAGTCCAGCCAACAAAATCTTTCATAGCAGGTTTACCTTGTGATGGTCTGCCGTTGTTTACAAACTCAGGTGCATAGTTTTCAAACACTGTGTTTGTATATTTAAAAACTTCGACTACCGCGAAAAGATGCTCCATTGCAATTTCGTGGGAAAGAGCATACTTCTTATATTTATCAAGGCCTTTTAAAATCATATAGTTAGTTGGTGCCCATACACCACCGCACCAATAGCCGCCCGTGCTCTCGTATTCAGAATTATCTTTTGAAAGACAAGGCACTCTGTTGGGAGTTTTAAAGAGTTTTTCATCATTTAAAGCACTAATGAATCTTTCAACTCTGTCCTCAGGCACAGTTTCAGCAAGAAGGTTCCAGAAAGCACCAGCGTGATGAACGTAATTAAACTCGCCATTTTTCCAAAGGTCATAATAAAATGAAGTTTTTTTATCCCAGAGTTTTTCATTTATAACTTCAAAGAGGAGTTTTGCTTCATCATCAAGTTCTTTAATATACTCATTTTTGTGGAGAACTTCTGCCATTTTAATTAAAACTCTGCAGTCAAAAAGAGCCTGTGCACAAGCGTCAACCCAAATCATGTGACCATGACTGAATGGTTCTGAATAGCCTTTTTGTTGTCGAGGTAAATTATCCATACCACAACCCCAGCCACTTGAGAAATATGTACCATCAGGCCATGTATGAGTTTGTTTCAAAAACCTATGATAAGAAAGAAGAACAGGAAAAACCCTTTTTAGTCTTTCAATATCGCCAAAATTCAAGAAGTATTCCCATTCACACCAAGCCATAATTTCAGGGCCTGTTGCTGATGGGTCCCAACGGGTAAACATATCTTCACCTGTTACTGCATCAATCTGACGGCAAATAAAACCATCATCATGCTGATGTGAATAAAAATTATCAAGTGTGCCCTGAAATTTAAAAATTCTGTCGGCATATTTACCGAACATTAGCATAAACACAGAGTCCCACATAAAAGTACAACCATCAAATGCAGTATCTATAAAATTTGAAACAAAGCCTGTATTTTCGTGTGGCTTTCTTAAATTTTTAAAAGCAAGTTCCCAAGCACGCCAATAACAATCAATATAATCATTGTGATTTTCCCACAAAGGCTTGGGTAACTTATCTTTTGAGTCAGCAAAAGTTGGTAATTCTTCAGTACTCATTGGTTGGTCAATAAATGTATTCTCAATAACAGGAATAAATTCATCTAATATCGTCATTTCACTTTCTTTGTCGAAACCCATAACTATAACTCCAAATTATAATCTGACATTTATTTTATTCTCTTTTAAGAGCAATTTCAAGTCTTTTATTTTAACTTCACCAAAATGGAAAATTGAAGCAGCAAGACCTGCATCAATTGAAGGAATTTCATTAAATAATTTAACAAAATCTTCACTACAACCTGCACCACCGGATGCAATTACAGGTACATTTACTACATCGCAAACTGCTTTAAGCATTTCTATATCAAAACCATTTTTCACACCATCCGTATCTATTGAATTAACAACGATTTCGCCTGCACCGTTAGAAACACCTTTTTTTATCCACTCAATAGCGTTTATACCTGTGTCTTCTCTGCCACCTTTTGCAAAAAGACGAAATTCTCCGTCAACTCGCTTTATATCACAAGAAAGAACAACGCACTGATCGCCATATTTTAAAGCTGCCTCTTTAATTAAACCAGAATTTTTAATTGCGCCTGAATTTACGCTGACTTTATCTGCACCACATTTTAAAACACGGTCAAAATCGTCAACTGTATTTATACCACCACCAACTGTAAGCGGAATAAATATTTTAGATGCAACCTCAGTTAAAATATCAGTAAAAAGTTGTCTTTGCTCGAAAGAAGCAGTTATATCATAAAAGACAAGTTCATCTGCACCAGCATTACTATAATACTCTGCAAGTGCTACTGGTGAAGAAACATCTGAAAGACCTTCAAACTGAACGCCTTTAACAACTCTGCCATTTTTTACATCAAGGCAAGGAATAATTCTTTTTGTAATCATTTTGCCACCTCGATTGCAGTCTTTAAATCAATAGCGCCTGTATAGTACGCCTTACCAATTATTGCACCATATAAATTCATTTCTCTAAGTGCTTTAATATCTGTAATATCGGTAACACCACCAGAAGCAGTAATGTCTATTGAATATTTTTCTGAAAGTTCTTTATATAGTTCACGGTTTACACCTTTCATTGCACCGTCTTTTGAAATATCGGTACAAATAACAGTGGTAACACCGAGAAAAGTCATTTTATTAAAAAATTCTTCTGCTTTATATTGTGATTTTTCAACCCAACCTTTAATTGCAACAAACCCGTCAAGTAAATCAATACCAACTGCAATCTGTCCAGGTTTCGGATATTTCTTTAAAGCTGTTTTTAAAAATTCTTCGTCAGTCACTGCAGCTGTACCAATTATTACACGGTTAAGACCTGCATTTAAATAAGCGTCAACAGTTTCAATTGAACGAATACCGCCACCAATTTCAGTAAAAAGACCAGTATTATCAACAATCTTTTTAATTACTTCAATATTAGGTGTAGTACCAAATTTTGCACCTTCTAAATCTACAAGATGGATATATTCAGCACCAGCATTTTCAAAATCTTTTGCAACTTCAAGCGGATTTTCGTTATAAACAGTCATTTGATTATAGTCACCTTTGAAAAGACGGACTGCTTTTCCATCATAAAGGTCAATCGCTGGAAAAATATTCATAATTTAGTCCCCCGTTTCACAAAATGCTTTTAAAATATTAAGTCCAACATCTCCACTTTTTTCAGGATGGAACTGACAACCATAGATATTATCTTTTTGTACAGATGCAGTAACATCTATTCCATATTCAGATGTAGCAATTACATTTTCGTCACAGTCCGTTGCAAAATAGGAGTGAACAAAGTAAACAAAGTCACCGTCATTTATATACTTAAATAAATCAGATTTTCCATTTTTAAATTGAAGCGAATTCCAGCCAATATGAGGAATTTTAAGTTCGGGTGAGGTTTTACCTTCGAGTGGCACAATATTACCCTTAATAAGCCCTAAACCGTCAAATTCGCCATATTCAAAACTCTTTTCGAATAACATCTGCATACCAAGGCAAATACCAAGTAATTTTTTACCTTTTTTTGCTTCATTTATAACTACATCAAATAACCCTGATTGCACCAGTTTTTCTTTTGCATCCGAAAAAGCTCCTACACCAGGAAGAATAATTGCATTTGAATCTAAAATCTTTTGTTTATCACTTGTAACAATTGTGTCTGCACCAATACTTTTGAGCGATGAACTTAAAGAAAAAAGGTTGCCTACACCGTAATCAACAATACTAATCATTATAAAACACCCTTTGTTGATGGTAATTGGTCTTTAAAATTTTCATCGAGTGCAACTGCAACTCTTAAACTTCTTGCAAAAGATTTAAAAATACCTTCTGCAATATGGTGAGAATTTTCCCCCACCATTTTTTTTATATGTAAAGTAATTTCTGCACTTCTTACGAGTGCCATAAAAAATTCTTCAACCAATTCTGTATCAAAATCACCAATTTTTTGTGATGGAAATAACGCATCAAATCCTAAATAACTTCTGCCTGAAATATCAATTGCAGTAAGTATTAAAGACTCGTCCATTGGTAAAATTGTGTCTGCATAGCGGTTTATACCTTTTTTGTCGCCTAATGCTTCAAGAATTGCTTTACCTAACACAATACCAATATCTTCTACTGTGTGGTGATAATCAACATTTATATCGCCTTTGCAAGTAACATCTAAATCAATTTTAGAGTGTTTACTGAAAAGTACTAGCATGTGGTCAAAAAAACCACATCCAGTATCTATTTTACTCTCACCCTTACCGTCAAGGTTAAGAGAAAGTTCTATTTTTGTTTCTTCTGTATTTCTTTTAATAGTTGAAGTCCTCATTTTACTTCTCCTTTGATTTTTACAATGGTTTCAATCAATTTTTGCATTTGTTCTTTCGTGCCTATTGTAATTCTGTTGAAATCTTTAATTTTTTCATCTGTAAAGTGACGAACTAAAATACCTTTTGATTTCAACGCTTTATAAAGGTCTTCGCCACTTATAAAATCTGCCTTTGCAAACACAAAATTTGCTTTTGATGGTAATGTATAAAAACCGAGTTTTTCTAATTCATTTACAGTATATTCTCTTGCTTCAATTATTTTTTTTGCGTTTTCTTTATAATAATTGTCACTTTCCAAAGCGGCAACGCCTGCTAAAAGAGTTAAACGATTTATGCTATATGGATTTGTTGAAAATTTGATTTTTTCAAGGTCTTTTATAATTTCTTCATTACCAATAGCAAAACCAAGTCTTGCACCTGCTAAACTTCTTGATTTTGAATAGGTCATTACAACTAAAAGATTATCATATTTTTTCGTTAAATTGTAAGCAGACTCTGCACCAAAATCAACATAGGCTTCATCAATTAAAACTACATTATTTGGATTTGTTTTAGCAATCTGCTCAACTTCATCTAATGTTAAAGCAATGCCAGTTGGTGCATTAGGATTAGCAATAACAATAAATTTATTCTGATTACAATAATCGTTAATATCTATTGTAAAATCTTCTTTTAATGACACTCTTTTATATTTTACATCATATAAATCAGCGTAAACTTTATAAAAGCCGTAAGAAATTTCAGGGAACAGTGCTTCAACTTCGTCACCACAGAATGCCATAAAACTGAAGTTTAAAATATCATCTGAACCATTTGAAACATAGATATTTTTACTTTCAACACCATAAATTTCTGCTAATTTATTTTTAAGTAATTTACATTCAGGGTCAGAATATAAATTGAGTTTACTCACCTCTTCACTATTCACTGCATCTAAAACAGATTGTGAAGGTGGATACGGTGACTCATTTGTATTTAATTTAATATACTGTTGGTCCTGAGGTTGTTCACCTGGTGTGTATTCCTTTAAAGACCAATATTTTTTATTTAAAAATCTGCTCATTCTTTTTCAAACCTTATAACTGTACTTTTTGCGTGTGCACCTAAGCCTTCACTCTGGGCAAAATAAGCAACATCATCTTTAACTTTTTCGAGTGCTTCTTTAGTGTAATATGTATATTGTGTTTTCTTAACAAAATCATCAACAGACAAAGGACTTGAGAATTTTGCAGTACCACTTGTCGGTAATGTGTGGTTAGGTCCTGCATAATAGTCACCTAAAGCCTCAGGGCAATTTTTACCCATAAATATTGAACCTGCGTTGTCAATTAAATCAAGATAATCGAAAGGATTATCTACACAGAGTTCAAGGTGTTCAGGGGCAATTTCATTTGCGATTTTAACTGCTTCTTCTATTGAAGAAGAAACAATAATTTTACCATTATTATCAATTGAAGTTCTTGCAATTTCTGCTCTTGGTAAAAGTGGAATTTGTCTTTCTAATTCTTCAATTACCTTATCAGCTAATTCGTTGCTATCTGTAACCAAAACTGCGCTTGCCATTTTGTCGTGTTCTGCTTGTGAGAGTAAATCTGCCGCAACATTTTTTGCTTCGCAAGTTCCATCTGCAATAACAAGAATTTCAGAAGGTCCTGCAATCATATCAATTGAAACCATTCCGTAAACCTGCTTTTTAGCTTCTGCAACAAATGCATTACCGGGGCCTACAATTTTATAAACATTTGGAACACTTTCTGTACCATACGCTAACGCTGCAACTGCCTGTGCCCCACCAAGTTTAAAAATTCTGTCGACTCCCGCAATTTTAGCTGCCGCAAGAATTACAGGGTTAACCTTGCCATTACTTAACGGTGGTGTTACCATTATAATTTCTTTGCAACCTGCAATTTTTGCAGGAATTGTATCCATTAAAACAGTTGACGGATAAGCGGCAGTACCACCAGGTACATAAACACCAACTTTTTCAATTGGTGTAACCTTCTGACCGGTTACAATGCCCTTTTTATCATTTATAATAAAGTTATTGCGAACCTGGCGCTTGTGGAAATCACGGATATTTTCTGCCGCAGTTTTAATAATTTCAATAAAACGCGGTTCAACCTTGTTAAAAGCTTCTTCAATTTCTTCATTGGTTACTTCTAATGAAGTGAGCTTTGCCTTATCAAATTTTTCGCAGTACTCAAAAAGTGCTTTGTCGCCGTTTTCTTTAACATTTTTGAGAATATCGGCAACAATATCTTCAACTGAAGAAGTAGGCTCAAAACGAGCAAAAATTTCTTCATTTGAAACCTCACCGAATTTATACTTTTTAATCATTATTTGTCATCCTTTGATTTTTTCTCTTCTACTTGTAATGCTAATGCATTTTTTATATTGTTAATTTCTTCGTTTTTAAATTTAAGACTTGCTTTATTTGAAATTAGTCTTGCACTGATTTCTACAATAGTTTCTTTGGGTTCTAAGTTATTTTCAAAAAGTGTTTTACCAGTCTCAACAATATCTACAATAACATCTGAAAGACCTAAAATAGGAGCAATTTCAATTGAACCATTCAGTTTAATGATATCAATATCTCTGCATTTTTCACTATAAAATGTCTTTGCTATATTAACAAATTTTGTAGCAACTCTTAAAGTTTTGTCGGTATCATCTCTGAAATCTTTGTGTGCCGCTACTGCCATTCTACATTTACCTAAATCAAGGTCAAGCATCTCATAAACATCTGGTTCATATTCCAATAAAATATCTTTACCGGCAACACCAATATCAGCAGCACCGCGTTCAACATAAATTGCAACATCAGACGGCTTAACCCAGAAAAAGCGAACACCTGTTTCTTCATTTTCAAAAATAAGCTTACGGGTATTTTCTTTAATAGACGGGCAAGAATAACCAGCCTTTTCAAACATATCGTAAACCTTTTCACCAAGTCTGCCTTTAGGAAGAGCGACATTAACTATTTGTTTCATACTTCTTCTACCCCTTCCGCAGTAATTTTAAATGCTTTACGATATTTAATATTTTCAGGAATTTCATTCTGTACTAAAACTGATGAATTTTCTTTCTTTAATTCAGAAACATATTTTGAAATTGTAGAAATATCATCAGTAGCATTTTTCAATAAAATATAATCAACATCAAAATCTTTGTCAGTATTATTGAATCTTTGTAATAAATCAAGATAAACTGCAAAACCGATTGCTTTATCTTTTCTGTTCAATTTTTGCATTAAATTATCGTACTGACCACCAGAAAGAATGCTTGACGGAATTTTATTTACATACCCCTGGAAAACAACACCGTTATAATAATTCATATTATTTACAATTGAAAAATCAACATTGATTTTGTCAGCGTAACCACTACTACATAGGAATGTTAAAATCTCTTTAAATGTTTTAAGGTGAGATTTTTCATTATATGTAACACAGAGTTTCTCTAAATTATCTATAACATTTTCATATTTACCATTAATAGTAACAAGTGAAACGATTCTGTCTGAATCTATTGAGTTTTCAGCACAAATTTTCTTGATTTCATCAGTATTCTTTTCACCGATTGCTTTGAGAATTTTCTGATTTTGCCCTGCTTCAAGACCCGCATCAGAAAGAACTGAAAGAATAATATCCATATAAGAAATATCTAAAATAAAATCATCAGTAATTTCTTCAAGACTTTTTAATGCAAGTAAAACAACTTCTGCAACCTCGTAAGTACCGATATTACCAATACACTCAAGACCAGTCTGCATTATTTCACGGAATTCTTTGTTGCCCTTAGTTGTTCTGTAAACATTCTCGTCATAGTAAACCTTTTGAATTTTATCGCCACAATCTTTTGAATTTTTAATAATAGATAAAGTAACGTCAGGTTTTAACGCAAGTAATTTACCAGAACCATCTGTAAATGTAATAACTTCATTTGAAACCAAAAAGTCTTTATTTTTTACATATAAATCATATTCTTCAAATTTGCTCATTCTGAATTGCTTAAAGCCGAATGAACTATAAAGAGAACGCAAAGAAAAAACTGCTTTTTCATCGCCTCTTATAATATCTGACTGAAAATTCATATTATTTCTCCTCGTTCTTAATTCTTTCAATTACAGTTTTATAACCGTTGTTGCCATACATAAGGCATTTATTTACTCTGCTTATAGTTGCAGAACTAGCACCTGTTTCTTTTGAAACTTGATTATAATTAAAACCGTCTGAAAGTTTTAAAGCAACATCAAATCGCTGTGCCATATCCTGCAATTCTTTAATTGTGCAGACATCTTCTAAAAATGCATAGCACTCTTCTTCTGTCTCTAATTTTAATAAACCTTTTACTAAAGTGTCTACTGATTCTGAATGAAATTTATTCATAACTTTCACCAAAATTAAAGTTTCCTTTCAATATATTCTTTCACCGTTTAACAGTTTATCACTTTACTCTGTTAAAGTCAAGGGTTATTTTAAAGTTTTAATATTTTTGCTTAATAAAATAACTTCTGGATTTTACACACTAGAAATGAACAAATAAAAATACTCCTTTCATCGTAGGGATGAGCTTTGTTCCTCCGCAACAACGCATTGATTGATAGAATGGATTTAAAATGAAACGATGAATTATAATTTATCACACTCGATTGATTTGTTGCAATATTAAATTACTCCCACTACTCGCGAGCGACCACAGGTCTGCCCCTACCATAGTGGGAGTTATTTTTTTGCTTTAAGTTTATTTTTTTAATAACAACAGTAATAACATAGTTATTGATGCAACACCCGCTAAAACACAAGTTATTAAAACAACAATAAATAATTTGTTTCCTACCTGAAGTAACTTATTACCAAAATTAAACCATAAACTAAAACTACTTATAATTGTAAAAATACATAAAATTATCATAGTCTTTTTATTTTCAAATATTTTCACATTATCACCTATTTTAATATTCCGCTATTTCTTTTATCTTCTCTGCTAATAAATCAAAGAAATTTTCTAGCATTTTTTTATCCTCGTCATTACCCACAGAACAGATTGAAAGTTGTAAATTTCCGTTGATTGTCAAAGCGGTCATCATAGCACATGGTTTTTTCTTTGCCGCCCCCGCAACTGCGGCACCAATTGGTTTATTACCATTTAAAGAAAGCGCTTCCAAATCCATTTTACCAACATTACTTATTGCTAAATTAGCATTGTTATAAAAAAGACCAACTACAATTTCTGCCTGAGCGTAGACCATCGTGCTATAACCAATATTAAGAAGTGGTAAACCGTGAAGTCCCATAAATTTATCTTCTTTATTCTTTTTGTTACACTCAACAACTTGTTTTAAAACATCAAAAATATTTTCCCCCTTGTTTTCAACTATGCAAGGCATAAAAGTTGTGTGGTTTGTGTAACCCGTTCTGTTTATGTTTTTTATGTATCTTCTTAAATCAACAGCGCAAGAAATACCAACGCGCTCATTCTGGGGTAAATTACAAATATCATAAACCGCACCGATATAAGCAGTGGCAATTAAATCATTAACAGTACCATCATATTTTTTTACTGTTTCTCTTGCTTTATTAAAAATTGCACTCGGTACACTTTTTCTTGCTATAAATTTATTATCATTTTCACTTTTTTCTGTAAATAGTAAAGTGTGTTTATCGTGTGGCGAAACACCTGCAAATTGTGATTTTGCCTTTTTCTTGTCAACTTCATTAAAATCGTCATAAACACATTTATAAGAACGAGAACCAGTTCTGAAATTAAGTGGCATTGTTTTATTTTCAACATATTCATTGTAATTCTTAAATAAATCACTTACAAAATGCTTATAGTCGCCACCATCAACAAGCATGTGATTCCATCTGAAACAGAGTTTAGATTCTCTTTTATTTATTAAAAGCGCAACTTTAAACTGAACATTACTTAAAACAGGAATATCTTTTAATAAAAATTCATCGGCACTTTTTAAAAAGTCGTCAGTTTCAATTACAGTTAAAACTTCGTCAATATGGTAATCACATACTTTCCAGTATGGTGCAATATGGTTATCTATAAACTGTGAATGGAAAACAGGTGCACTCTCAAAAATGCAGATTAAAGCGTATTTTAATGCATCAATATCGGGAACAAAATCGTAATCAAGTTCAAATCTTGCAATTCTGTCCATATATCTTCTGCACATATAATTAACTTTATCGTACATTTCAGATTTTAATTTCTTTGGAACCACAAAACCAGTTTTAATTTCTTTTTCAATTAAAGATACAATTAAATTTTCGTCTGCTAGTCCCCTGCTTTTTAATTGATTAAATCTGTTTTCTATAAATTCTTTTTTATCTTTATATTTTTCAAATAATTCTGTCATAATTATAACTTCCTATATTGTGTGTGAGAAAAAGAAATCTTTTTTCACATCTGAATCAATAAGTTTAATTGGTTTAATCTGGTTAAGATTTGCACCGTTCTGCCTTAAAACTTCGCGGTAAGCATCGTAAGTACCTTTTTTAAGTAATTTTACTTCGCACTCACCTAACGCACCACTTTTAATAAGCGGTTCTACAGAAACATTACCTTTACAAAGTTCTTCTGTAAAAATCTCTGATAATTCTTTTTCTTTATTTTTATCAAAAATATTTTCTGTTTCAACTAATAACACATAATGCCCCGGTGAAGTCTCTCTGTCAGGATAAATTGAATAACCTATAAACAATTCATTTAACCTGTTAGAAAAATTATCAATTATTTCGTCAAACGCAAGAGAATTGATTTTTTCACCACTTATATTTGCTATCTGATTTTTTCTGTAACAAAAAGTAACTTTTGGTGACTCGTGATAAAATCCCGTTACTTTTATCACATCTTCAATTTTGTAGCGATAAAATCCACTTAAATTAGTTAAAATTAATTCGTACTCTTTACCGATCTTAACATCTTTAAATGTAAGTGGTTTTGTATTTTGATCAGCATCAAGCGGTAAAAATTCATAAAAACCATTTTGTGGAAGCATTACATATTCAAAAGAATCAAATTCAATCGGTACTGCCATCATTGCTTCAGTTGCAACATAACCCAAGTAATGAATTGGCATATCTTCACCTATGTATCTCTTAAGTTTTTTTGCATAGAGTGAAAGTGAACCTGTACCCATTCCATACATCCACTCGCACTTTTTCCAGATTCTTGGAACAATTGGTGAAACATCAAACCCTTTTTTGAATTCTTCGCGTAATTCATTTGCTCTTTTAGGGTCAGGTTTAACTTTTTTTGAGAGTTTTTTTCTTAAATCGTCAGGCATTTTAATATTTTCGTTTATTATGCCTTTTTCAATATCATTACAGAACATCTCCCAGTTGTTTTCAAGATAGAAAAACATTGATTCAAGAGTTGTAATGAAAATAGTACCGACATAGCTTACATTTTTATCTTGTAAAGCAAAACGAAGTTTTAAATAATGCATATCTGCATCTAAATAATCGTTATGAAACATTACTTCTGGTGGAGTTGTATTAAAAAATCTTACAAGTGGTTTTAAATTTAAAAGAGGAATTGAAGAAAGACAACTTACAGTACCACCTTTCAATTTTTTAGCACCAACTTCTGCAGTCAATAAACCGCGTTGCGGTGGTATAATTCTGCCTTTGCTTTTAAAATATTTTACAGCGCAACCTACAGGTGCACTGAAACTAAAACACTGGCAAGTCCACTCAGCAAATGCAGAAAGTGGAACTAATTTTGAACGGCCTGTACTACCGGAACTTTCGGTAAATCGTCTTACAAATCTATTTGTTATAAGACCTTTTTCACCTTTGTGCGCCATTCTCATTACATAATCTTCATAATCCAGATAATCTGAAAATGGTACTGTTTCCTGATAGTCATTAATAGATTTTATATCCTTAAAATTATTCTTTTTACCATACTCTGTAGTTTTGTTATCTTTCATAAGTTTTAACAAAACTTTTTCTTGCTTTTTAATAGCATTTTTTGAATATAAAAATAATTTAATATGTTCGCAGATACCTAAAAAAGCACCAAACAACGCTAAAATCTGTCTGAAAATATTACCCATAAAATACACCCCATAAAAATTTACAATTAATTATAGAATAAATGTTGAAAAAAGGCAAGAAAAATAAAAAAATAAACCGACTGTTTCCAGTCGGTTTTAAAAATTCAAACATCTTCTTCATCAGGAAAAATAAAGGCACAAACTAAATACGCTAATATTCCTGAACCAAATACAAAACTTAAAAATACCCAGATTAATCTGATATAAGTCGGATCAGTATTAAAATACTGAGCGATTCCAGTACAAACACCACAGATTTTTTTGCCTTTTTTAACTTTACATAAGCGTTTCTTTTCTTCCATATTAACACTCCCTTTAGTTAGAATATATTACTAATCGGGAGTTTTGTCAATACTGTTAACAAAAAATTCACTTTAAAATATACTTTTTATTTCTGAAATCACAAACATATTCCTTTTTATTCAATTCACCTAACAGAATTTTTTCTGAAAGCATATCTTCAATTTCAGAAGTAATTAAGCGGCGCAAAGGTCTGGCACCGTAAATTTTATCAAATCCTTTTTCAGATAACTCCGATACAACACTATCTGTAAACTCAATTTCAATATTTTTTTCATTCAATCGTTTTTTTACATTTTCTAACAGATTATTAGTAATTTCTTTAATCTCATCTTTTGTCAATAAATCAAAAACAATCAATTCATCAATTCTGTTGACAAGTTCAGGTTTAAATGTCTTTTTCACTTCTTCAATAACTAATTTCCGGTTTTTTTCATTTCTCGTATTTTCGTCATTCTCATTAGAAAACCCCATTGAACCTCTGTTATTAGAAATAAGCGAAGCTCCTATATTAGAAGTCATAATAACAACCGTATTTTTAAAACTTACTTTTCTCCCGTTTGAATCGGTCAAAACTCCGTCTTCTAAAATCTGTAGCAACAAATTGAAAATATCTGTATCAGCTTTTTCAATTTCATCAAATAAAACTATAGAATATGGTTTCCTTCTGACTTTTTCTGTCAACTGACCGCCTTCGTCAAATCCAACATAACCGGGTGGTGAGCCTAAAAGACGCGAAACAGAATGCTTTTCCATATATTCTGACATATCTATTTTTATTATTTCACTGTCATTTCCAAACAGACACTCAGAAAGTGCTTTTGTTAATTCAGTTTTTCCAACACCAGTGGGGCCTAAAAATAAAAATGAACCAATCGGTCTTTTAGGGTCTTTAAGACCTGCCCTGCCTCGCCTTATTGCTCTTGCAACTGCTTTTACTGCCATATCCTGACCAACAATTCGTTTGTGTAATTGTTCCTCCAAATTTAAAAGTTTTTCGCTTTCTTCTTCAGTAATTTGTGTAACAGGAATTTTTGACCACATTGAAACAATTGATTTTATATCATCTTCTGTAACAAAAAGGTTTTTATTTTTTATTTTTTCAAACCATTTTTGCTTTTTAATTCTGAATTCTGTATTTAAAACTTTTTCTTCATCTCTAAAATGTGCCGCTTTTTCAAAATTCTGATTTGATATAGCATTATTTTTCTGTGCAGTTTTTTCTTTTATTTTTTCTTCAAGTTTTTTTAATTCATCTGGTAACATATAACTTTTTAATTTTACCTTTGCTGACGCTTCATCTATTAAATCAATTGCTTTGTCAGGTAAAAATCTATCTGTAATATACCTTACACTTAAATTTAACGCAGCAGAAATTGCTTCATCTGTAATTTTTACTCCGTGATGTTTTTCGTAATATGATTTTATACCATAAATCATTTCTTTTGCTGCTTCAACTGACGGTTCATCAACAGTAATAGGTTGAAATCTTCTTTCTAATGCAGCATCTTTTTCAATATATTTTCTGTACTCCTCAATAGTCGTAGCACCAACCACCTGAATATCGCCACGAGCTAATGATGGTTTTAATATATTAGCCGCATCAAC
>CALAEU010000115.1 GCA_937891215.1 uncultured Clostridia bacterium | reverse complement strand
TACAAGGAGCAAAAACATCAATAAAATTAATAAAAAAAGCCTTTCCGTTTTTCGGAAAGGCTTTTTTGTTTTTAAAAAACTTAATTAAATATAAAAATTGTGCAATAACGCCTAAAAATTTTCATAACACAAATTTTGTTTTATTGCTATAATGAAATTAAAATATAGAAATATAAACACAAAGGGATGAGTCAAATGAGAACAATTATAAATATCAATAATGATTGGGTTTTTAATAAACCTGATACAGCTCCCGAAAATGTAAATCTTCCACACTCCTGGAACGCTATTGATGGACAGGATGGTGGTGCAGACTACTTCCGTGGTACTTGTAAATATACAAAAACTATTTCAAAAGCTGATTTACCTGATACTGATTTAGTTTATCTTGAAATCAGAGGTGCAAACTCATCTGCGGATGTTACTGTTAATGGTAAAAAACTTGCCCACCACGATGGTGGTTACTCAACTTGGAGAGTTAATATTTCTAACGTTATTAAAGATGAAAACGTTATTGAAATTGATGTTGACAATGCCGAAAATAACAGAGTTTATCCTCAAATGGCTGACTTTACATTCTATGGTGGTATTTACAGAGATGTAAATATTATTGGTGTAAACGAAAAACACTTTGATTTAGATTATTATGGTAGTCCAAGCATTAAGGTTACCCCAGAAATCAAAGATAAAGATGCCGATATTGAAATCGAAGTATATGTAAGAAATATTGAAACTCCAACTCTTAAATATGTAATAAAAGATGCTGAAGGTACAGTTGTCGCTGAAACTATTTCAAATGACAAAAAAGTTAATTTGACAATTTCTGATGTTCATCTCTGGCATGGCAAAAAAGACCCTTATCTCTACACTGCTGAAGCATTTATTTTAGATGGTGAAGAAGTTCTTGATAACGTTACAACCCGTTTCGGTTGCAGAACATTTAAAATTGACCCCAATAATGGTTTCATACTCAATGGTGAAGAATATCCACTTCGTGGTGTTTCTCGTCATCAGGACCGTTGGGGCCTTGGTAACGCACTTCTCCCAGAACACCACAGAGAAGATATTGAACTAATATTAGAAGTTGGTGCAACAACAATACGACTTGCACACTATCAACACGACCAGTACTTCTATGATTTATGTGACGAAAAAGGTCTTGTAATCTGGGCAGAAATTCCTTATATTTCAAACCATATGTCAACAGGTAGAGAAAATACAATTTCACAAATGAGAGAACTTGTAATTCAAAACTACAACCACCCTTCAATTGTTGTATGGGGTCTCTCAAATGAAATTACAATGGCTGGTGAAAATGACCCTGATTTAATTGAGAATCATAAAATTCTTAATGACCTTGTCCACGAAATGGATAAAACAAGACTTACAACAATCGCTTGTGTTTCTATGTGTAGTATGGATAGTCCTTACCTTCAGATTCCAGACGTTGTTTCATATAACCACTATTTCGGTTGGTACGGTGGCGACACTGATATGAACGGTCCTTGGTTTGATAAATTCCACGAAAAACATCCGAATATTCCAATTGGATGTAGTGAATACGGTTGTGAAGCTCTTAACTGGCACACTTCTAACCCAACTCAAGGTGACTACACAGAAGAATATCAAGCATATTACCACGAAGAACTTATAAAACAACTCTTTACTCGTAAATATATGTGGGCAACTCACGTATGGAATATGTTTGACTTCGGTGCAGATGCAAGAAACGAAGGTGGCGAAAACGGTCAGAACCACAAGGGACTTATGACATTTGACCGTAAATATAAGAAAGATGCTTTCTATGCATATAAAGCATGGCTTTCAGATGAACCATTCGTTCACATTTGTGGTAAGCGTTATATTGACAGAGTTGAAGAAACAACAAAAGTTACTGTTTACTCTAACCTTCCAGAAGTTGAACTTTTCGCTAATGGCATTTCATTAGGCAAAAAGACAGCAAGTGATCATTTCTTCTACTTTGATGTTCCAAACAATGGAGAAACAAAACTCGAAGCAGTTGCTGGTGAATACAAAGATGAAAGCATCATAAAGAAAGTTGATACGTTCAACGAAGATTATCGTTTAAAAGAAAAAGGTGCTATTCTTAACTGGTTTGATGTTACTGCACCAGAAGGATACTTCTCAATCAATGATAAACTTTCAGAAATTTTTGAAAGCAAACGCGCAAAACTTGTTGTTGCTCTCTTTGGATTAAAACTTTTAAAGAAAATGAAAGCAAACAAAAAGAAAAACGAAGGCGAAGGCAAAGCTGGTGGATTTGACATCAACTTCAAAGCAATGTCTGGTAGTATGATGCAAATGCTTGGCGGATTCTCAATCCTTCGTATGTCATCAATGGTAGGTATGGCTAACATTACTATTACTAAGGAAGAGTTGCTTAAAGTTAACTCACAACTTAATAAAGTTAAAAAGCCAACTAAATAAATCGACAAATAATCAATCAAATCTCTTTACAAATTTCTCATCTCAAAAAGGAACAGTCAGACAACTGATTTTGTTGTCTGACTGTTCCTTTTATGTATCAATCATCTTTAATTCCAAACATTAATTTTAAAATACCTCTGAATGCCTTAGGACTACGCCAAACTACAACTTTCATAACTCTCACTCCTAATAAAGTTTACTACATAATATGAGAAATATGAAAAAGTGTTACAGTTGCCATTCTTTGATATTTTTAACTTCATTATACATTGTAATATAACTATTGTGTCTGCTACTGTGAATTTCACCATTTTTTACTGCTTCCACTATTTTACAACCTTTATCAACAGTATGAGTACAACTGGAAAAACGGCATTTACCTAAATAAGTATTGAATTCAGGGAAACAATACGGCAAATCATCTTTCATAATTAACTCGCCACTTTCAATATCCAAAGAAGAGAACCCAGGTGTATCAGCAACATAAAAATCTTGTATTTTGTGAAGAGTAACATCTCTTGTTGTATGTCTTCCTCTTCCTAATTTACTGCTGACCTCCCCTGTTTCAATTGAAAAACGAGAATCGATACAGTTTAAAAGTGAAGATTTACCAACACCCGTATTCCCTGTGAAAACAGTAATACCGCCTTTAATCATTGATTTAACTGTTTCAACACCTTCACCTGTTTTACAGCATACTGAGCAAACATCAATACCTGATTTTTTATAAACTTCTTCAAGTTCTTTTGTATCCCCCAAATCACTTTTAGAGAAAACTATGCAGGGTTTTATATTTTTGCTCACCGCAATAGCAGTTAATCTGTCAATGACAGTAAGGCTTGGAACAGGCTCTTTAACAGACGAAACAATAACTAAAGTGTCAACATTAGCAACTGGTGGACGAACAAGAAAATTTTTGCGTTCTTCTATTTCATCTATTGTATTTTCACCATTTTCGCGTACAGTTATAATTACATTATCACCTGCTAATGGTGATACTTTCTTCTTCCTGAAAGCACCACGTGCTTTACATTCATAAATATCACCATCAGCTTCAATATAATAAAAGCCACCAATACCTTTTATTATAATTCCTTTTAAAATTTTTTCAGACATCAATTTACGCCTTCCAAATCATTAAATGAATTGGCACCAGAACTTGTATCTTCACTCATACCTTTAGAAACAGTCAGAATTACTGTTGCACTTGTATCAACATGAGGAGCTGATTCAAAAGATGGTGACTGAGCTATAACTGTTCCTACTGGTTGTGAACTTAATTCACGATTTATCTGAATAGTTCTGTACCCAAGATTATTAAGAGCAGTTATTGCATCTAATTCATTCATACCAACAACATTTTTATAAAATGACACAGCATATGTGTTTGCATTAGAAATTTTCACATTATCTTTTGTAAAGTCACCAATCGCTTCATAATAAAGACAATTATCAATATAAATCTTAATTTCTGATTTTGCTGTATTGCCCTTAACACTTACTGCATAAGTTGAATAAGAATCGCTATCAATAAGTTGATTGAATGTTTCAGAACCGTCAACAGTTGCTCTGACACTTAATACACCAACATTTGCAGGCAAATTTATACTTACTTCACTTGAAACATAACCAGAACTTATTGTAATAATAACCGAATCACCTTTTCTTACTGGTGAGCCATCAGCCGGTGATTGACTTACAACATAATTTGAAGCAATACTACTGTCTACTGTTTCAATTTTAGAAACAACAAGTTCATTCTTTTCAATTAAAAGTTTTGCTTCTTCTAAAGATAAACCTTCTAAATTAGGCATTTTAAACTGTGTTTCAGCACTTGTATCAACAGCATAATAGACCGTAATTGTTGAACCTTCTAATACACTCGTATTCGCTGCCGGATTTGTACTTATAACATTACCAACTTGAACTGCATCATTTTCTGTTGCTTGTAATGTTACAACAAACCCCATAGATTCCAAAGTATCACGTGCCGCTTTATAGTTATAATTCGTAAAATCAGGAATAATTTTTCCTTCACCTGATTTTGCAACATAAAGTTTTACAACGCCACCTTTAGCTAATGAATCACCTGCTTTGGGATCCTGGTCAGTAACTGTACCTTCAGGAAAATCAGAAGATGCAACATAAACAACTTCAAAAATATATACACCATCGTATTCTGAATTATATTTAATATCTTCTACATAATCATTACCAATAAAACTCTCTACCTCAACCCTTTTACCACCAATAGTAAGTGTTCCATTTTTTATAAAAATCCCCAAAACAATAGCAAGAATCAACATAAATGCAAAAACTACACCAAGAATTACAGTGAAATTCTTTTTAGCAGTTTTACTATTATCAACTTTAGTTTTTTCTATAGTTGATGATTTACGAGACAATTCATTTTGATATTCGTTTTCATAAGCATTATCTTCGTAATCAGAAGGTCTAATGGGCTTATATTCACCAGTCGGTTGTCTGTCAACAGGAATAGTTTTCTCCTGAATTTTCCCAATATATCTTGTTGGTTCATCATCAACAAAATAGTTCTGATAATCAAACTTGATATTAGGATTCATTTTAAATTCTTCTAAATCAAGAAGCATTTCAGAAACTGACTGATAACGGTCACGGGTGTTTTTCTGCATTGCCTTTAACGTAATTTGTTCAAAACCAATAGGAATATCCGGATTAATACTCCTTAATGGTTCAGCATCAACCTGCAATTGCATTAAAGCAACTGAAACTGCATTATCAGCATCAAACGGTAATTTACCAGTAAGCATTTCATAAAGAACTACACCAACTGAATAAATATCAGCCTTTTCATCAGTAAGTTGACCTTTTGCTTGTTCAGGACTTATATAGTGTACAGAACCAATTGCTTTTTCAGTTATTGTTCTTGTTTCGCCACGACTGAATCTTGCAATACCAAAGTCTGTAACTTTTATAAGACCATTATCAAGAAGCATAATATTCTGTGGTTTAACATCACGGTGAACAATACCTTTGTCGTGGGCGTGTTGTAACGCACGCAAAATCTGTATAATGAAAAACAACGCTTCATTCCAGTTTACAACACCACATTGTTCAATATATTCTTTAAGAGTAATACCCTCAACATGCTCCATAACAATATATTGCAATCTGTCACCGAAACTGACATCGTAAACTTTAACAATATTAGGGTGAGAAAGAATTGCAATTGCTTTGGATTCATTTTTGAATCTTCGTCTAAATTCTTCTTTTGCTAAATATTCTTCTTTTAAAACTTTAATCGCAACGATTCTGTCGTCAATACTGTCGTAGGCTTTGTAAACTACAGCCATACCACCCACACCAATAATATCTTGTATTTCGTAACGACCATCTAATCTTTTACCAACATAATTTTCCATAATATCAACCCTCAACAGTTACTACTGTTATATTATCCTTTCCCCCAGCATTATTTGCCATATCTAAAAGTAATTTGGCAGGTTCCTCAATATCTGGGTTTTTAATAATATCAAACATTTCACTATCGGAAACATATTCATAAAGACCATCAGTACAAATTAAAATTTTCTGTCCCTGATTTATCGGGATGATTTCAACATCAATATCTACTTCAGAACTAACACCAACCGCACGGGTTATAACATTTCTGTCAGGATGTGTTCTGGCTTGTTCTGGTGTAATACGCCCAATATCAATAAGGTATTGAACAACTGAGTGGTCGCGAGTAATCTGCTTTATTTCATCAGATATAAAATATGCACGACTGTCCCCAACATGAGCAACCGCAGCAAAACCATTTAAAATAACTAAAGCAACAACAGTAGTGCCCATACCAAAATATTCTTTATTGTCTTCTGCAGTTTCAAAAACTTTTATATTTGCAGCAGTAATAGCAGAAACCAGTAAATTTTTTACAGATTTCATACTCATATTTTTCCTGTAACCTTTTTCAATATGTTTTGAAACCTCGTTAACGCAGATTTCACTTGCAATCTGGCCACCTTTTACACCACCCATACCATCACAAACAACAGCCCAGGCACCACTCTCTTTAAAAAATCCTGTTTTGAAAGCATCCTGATTCATTTCACGGACTCTACCCGTATCTGTAAAAGATTTAATTACCACTGCGTTCACCTCTCGTTTCTGATAGTTTTTCTCGTCTTAACTGACCACAAGAAGCATTAATATCGCTACCTAATGTTCTTCTTATAGTAACTGCAAGACCATTTTTCTCTAATATATCTTTAAAAGCATTGATGTTATTATCATCACTTCGTTCGTGCCCTTTTTCAGGTACTTCATTTGCAGGAATTAAGTTCACGTGACATAAAAAACCTTTTAATTTCTTTGAAAGTTCTCTTGCACAATCAGGCGTATCATTAATACCCTTAATCATTGCATATTCAAATGAAATTCGCCTTGAAGTTTTATCTGCATAAGCTTTACACGCATTTAAAAGTTCATCAACATCCCATTTATTATTAACAGGCATTATTTTCGACCTAATTTCATTATTTGGTGCATGTAACGAAACCGATAATGTTAGTTGTAAATTCAAATCAAGTAAATCGTATATTCTTGGTACAATACCACTTGTAGAAAGTGAAATATGACGCATACCAATATTTAGCCCATTTTCATCTGAAACAAGCTTTAAAAACTTAATAACATTATCGTAATTATCAAGTGGTTCGCCCATTCCCATTAAAACTATTCTTGAAATTCTTACACCTAAATCACGTTGTGCAGCATAAATCTGCCCTAATATTTCAGATGGCACTAAATGTCTTTTAAACCCACCAATACCTGATGCACAGAACGAACAACCCATTTTACAACCAACCTGTGTAGAAACGCAAATAGTAAGACCATACTTGTAATCCATAACTACACATTCGAGGTATTCTTCATCCGGCAACTTAAAAAGATACTTTACTGTATTATCATACCTTGAAACCAACTTTTTTTCAATAGAACAACTAAAAATTACAAAATTGTCATTTAATTTATCTTGTAATTGTTTGCCTATATTAGTCATTTCATAAAAAGATACTGCACCCTTTTTATGTATCCAGTCATATATTTGTGTTGCTCTGAATTGTGGTAATCCAAGTTCTTTAATTTGTTCTTTTAATTCATCAAGTGAATATGATACTATATCGCGTTTTTCCATATATTTCTATTTATATCCTTATAAATTTTGCTATAAAAAATCCGTCACAGTTATTTATATGCGGTGTTAAAGTCAGGTAATCACCTTCATAAATGCATCTCTGAATATCCGGTGCAACCTTAATAGTTTTAAATTCTTCATTTTCTTTCAAAAACCAATCACAGACTTTTCTATTTTCATTCGGATTGATTGAACAAGTAGAATAAATAAGTGTTCCACCTTTTTTTACATACTGTGAAGCAGTCATCAAAATTTGTTTTTGAATAGGAATCAATTCTTTAGTTTCATCAAGCGACTTATATTTAATTTCAGGTTTTTTACCAATAATACCCAAACCTGAACAAGGAACATCGCATAAAACACAATCTGCATTTATAAATTTCTCATTGAAAACTGTCGCATCATTTTCAGTTGGTACTATACAAGTTAACCCTAATCTTTCTGCACCCGACTTAATAAGTTGAACTCTGTGTGAATGAATATCGCAAGAATAAATTGTCCCTTTATTGTTCATATACTGTGCAGCGGTAAAACTTTTACCACCAGGTGCACTGCAAATATCAATAAATTTATCGTTTTCTTTAAGTCCTAATTCTGAAACACAAATTTGTGAAGATATATCTTCAAGAACACTGTTAACATATTGACCATTAGATTCTTCAGTGAAATCACTATTATCTACAGTATTAACTGAACTTAATCCAGGATTAAAGGAGTTATTCATATCCAAACTTCTAGTAATACTATCTAGTAGGCTAATATTATCTAGTTGAGAATTAAACTCTGTACTTACCTGCTCTTCAGCAGTATCTTCAATATCTTTATATGTCAATTCTTCTTCAACACAAACATATCCGCCAAGCATACCCGCTTGATTACCTAGTTGGGCAGCCAGAATATCTACTTTAGGACTATTTCTATATCCATACTCAAGCCTTCTACAATTTCTAGCAACCATATCTATAATTTCACTAGCATAAGATATTCCGCCACCAATAACAATTCTATTTGGTCTAAATAAGTTACAAATATCTAAGATATATGAAGTAAGTCTATCAACATATTCAT